>WRFP01000110.1 GCA_009778725.1 Propionibacteriaceae bacterium | reverse complement strand
TTGTTCGGGTCGATCGAGCGCTTCTTCGCCGTCCTGACCGAGCACTACGCGGGCGCTTTCCCCGCCTGGCTCAGCCCGGTCCAGGTCGTGGGCATTCCGGTGGCGGCCGACTTCAATGCGTACCTCGCCGATGTCCTGGACCAGCTCAAAGCCAAGGGTGTACGCGTCGAACTGGACGATTCCGAAGACCGGATGCAGAAGAAAATCCGCAATGCCACCACCTCGAAGGTACCGTTCATGCTGATCGCCGGGGGAGAAGACCAGGCGAAAGGCGCGGTGTCCTTCCGCTATCGCGACGGGACCCAGAAGAATGGCGTCCTGATCGCCGACGCCATCGCGGAAATCGTGGCAGCCATCGCCGAGAGGAAGTGATCGGTTCACCATGGCAGAGATGGTGCCTCCCGCGGACCTGGTGGGGACCTGCGACGGTTTGGAACGGCTGTGGACTCCGCACCGGATGGCCTATATCGACTCCCACAAGGACAGTTATGAAGAGGAGGTGGCTGCGACACCGGTCTGCCCGTTCTGCGCGGCCCCGGGGCGCAGCGATGAGGACGGGTTGATCGTCTACCGCGGGTCGCAGGCGTACGTCATCCTCAACTTGTTCCCGTACAACCCCGGCCACCTGCTCATTTGTACCTACCGGCACGTCGCCGATTTCACCGACCTGACCAGCGACGAAGCCAACGAGGTGACCGGCCTGACCCGCCAGTCGATGAAGGTGCTGCGTGTCGCGTCCAGCCCGGCCGGCTTCAACATCGGCATGAACCAGGGCATTGTGGCTGGCGCCGGGGTGGCCGAGCACCTCCACCAGCATGTCGTGCCGCGCTGGACCGGGGATGCCAACTTCTTCCCCATCATCGCCCAGACGAAGGCCATCCCTCAACTGCTGGCCGACACCCGGGACCTCTTGGCGCGAAGCTGGGGCCTGGCATGAGCGACTCCCAGTTTGTCGAGTCGGGGTCCGACACCGAAGCACCGGCCTACGACACCACCCGGATCTTCACCGTACCCAATATTTTGAGCTTCATCCGGCTGGCCGGTATCCCACTGTTCCTGTGGCTGTTGCTCGGCCCCCACCAGGACATCGTCGCCATCGGTGTCCTGGTCGTCGCCGGAGTGACGGATTTCTTCGACGGGTATCTGGCCCGGTTGTGGAACCAGGTCTCGCGGCTGGGACAGGTCCTCGATCCGATCGCTGACCGGGCCTACATCCTCGCCATCATCGTGGGGTTGGCCGTGCGCAACGTCTTTCCATGGGTGCTCGTGATCCTGCTGATCGCCCGCGACCTGATGCTCGCCACCCTGATCCCGGCCCTCAGAGCGCGCGGTTTCGCGTCCCTGCCCGTCCACTTCCTCGGCAAGATCGCCACCTTCTGCCTGCTCTACGCTTTTCCCTTCGTCCTGCTGGGCCAACTGCACTTCTCCGGCGCGATCTTCTTCTCCACGCTCGGTTGGGCGGTGGTGCTGTGGGGGACCTTCTTCTACTGGTGGGCCGGCATCCTCTACATGTTCCAGGGGTTGCGCTTCATCCATCGCACGCCGGTGGCCAACTGACCGGGAAAACTCGTCGACAACTGGTGGTATTTCCCCCGATCTGGGCCAAAAATGTGATGAGATACTATTGACGATGAGTCTCATCTGAAGTTATGTGCGCAGTACCATGCGATCCGGCGGCAGAGGGGACCCGCGAGCCAGATGACAAACCGGCTCAACCATCGACACAGTGAACTCCAAGGAGGTCGAGGAGCGATATGGCTGAATATCCAGAGGATCTGAGCTACACGCCCGATCATGAATGGGTGAAGAACGGCAACGAGGCTGTTGCCAGGATAGGCATCACAGGGTACGCGGCGGAGTCTTTGGGGGACATCGTCTTCGTGTCGTTGCCCGCTGTTGGAGACGAGGTGTCGAAGGGGGATTCGATCGCGGAACTGGAGTCCACCAAGTCGGTGTCCGAAGTTTTCACCCCGGTCTCGGGGGTCGTCTCCCGGGTCAACGACTCGCTGGCCGACGCGCCCGATCTGCTCAATTCAGACCCGTACGGCGATGGCTGGTTGTTCGAGGTGGAGATGTCGGATGTCGATGAACTCGAAGAATTGCTCGACATGGCTGCGTACACCAGCCAACTCGGCACCGGAGGCGACTGATTCGTGACGTGGGGGCGTCAGGCGTCGCACGCGACGCAGGTGGGGCAATGATCTGTTTGACCAGGGAGATTCGTGGAAGGAGTGGGCATGCAAACCTGTCCGATATGTGGCTTTAACGCCAACGACGAGGCCCGGTTCTGTTCGCAGTGCGGGGAGAAGCTGACGTCGTCCGACACGACCACAACAATGCCAGTTTTGGACGACCAGACGCTGACCAACGAGTTGAGCACCGACGATATCGCCGCCATCGACGCCTTGCCCCAGGGATCAGCCTTGTTGATCGTGTTGAAGGGGCCGGGTGCGGGAGCACGCTTCCTGCTCAAGGATGACCGTACTGTGGCCGGGCGCAACCCGGATTCCGGCATCTTCCTCGACGACATCACGGTGTCGCGTTCTCACGTGTCCTTCACCCGCGGCGACGGTTCGTTCGTGATCGACGACCTGCGATCCCTCAATGGCACCTATGTGAACCGCCATTTGCTCAGGGTGCCGGTCACCCTCCACAACGGCGACGAGGTTCAGATCGGCAAATACAAGATGATTTTCTTCCTGGGATCCTCCGGGACCGACTGATGACAGACCGCTTACCTGACATTGCCTCTTCACCCAATTGCGTGAAGAGGCCCTGATGGCTGCTCCGGGGCTGGCGATTGGCAAGGTGCTCACCGTGTTGAAGGGTGAGTACCCGGATATCTCCATCTCCAAAATCCGCTTCCTGGAGGCAGAGGGTCTGATCGCTCCCGAACGGGCCCCCTCAGGTTTTCGGCGCTATTCGAAGGCGGATGTCGAGCGGCTGAAATACATCCTCAGCGCACAGAAGAACAACTATTTGCCGTTGAAAGTCATCCGGGACAATCTGGACCTGATCGACCAGGGCATCCAGCCGAGCAGCCCCGAGCCAGTCGAACCTCCCAAGCCGGTTCAGGCGGACCCCTCGCCGGTTGCAGCGGGTCCTCGTCCTCCTGTGCGCCTGACTCGCGAAGAACTCCTCGAACGTAGCGGCCTTCCCGAAGCCGCCATGATCGAACTGGAGCGCCAAGGCATACTCCGTTTGCGCCGTGGTGCGTCGTTTTACGGATGGGAAGCGCTCACACTGGCGATCGTCGCGGTCAAGCTTTCCCCCCTCGGCGTCGAAGCCAGGCAACTCAGAGTCCTGAAAGCAGCCGCCGACCGGGAGGTCGAACTGATCTCGCTGACCGCATCGTTCTATTCCAGACGGCCCCAGATTTCCCGCCGGGCGGTCCTGGAGATCGCCGAACTGGTGATGCAGGCGCATGCAGCGTTGTTACAGGTGGGCCTCGACCATTCGGTGTAGCCGGGTGGAGGTCCTGGATTCTTCAGTACGCTCGTGTCGCTCACGCGCACTAAGGATTCTGCAGCGGTGGTTGAGACTTCCCCGTACTGATTGACTCTCGTGAAATCCCTTGTCAATAGGCTATAAGTTGGCAATCGACGCCGATGTTGTCCGGCAGGACTGCTCTCGCCACGCCGCTGGAGGAGCGCGTCGTTGAACGCGGTGGTGTTCTGGCTTAGCCTGAGTGATAGCCAAGCACGGAAGGCAGTCATGGACAGTCAGGACACTCTCTTCGAGGGAGACTTCTCCGCTGTGGGAGAGGACATCGGGTATCGTGGCCCGGTCGCCTGCTCGGCCGCCGGCATCTCGTACCGCCAACTCGACTATTGGGCGCGCACCGGACTGGTGGTTCCCCAAATCCGCGCCGCCGAGGGTTCCGGCACCCAGCGGCTCTACAGTTTCCGTGACATCCTCATGCTGAAGGTTGTGAAAAAGCTGATCGACGCCGGGATTTCTCTCCAGCAGATCCGACTGGCCGTCACCCACCTGCGTTCCCGGGGCAGTGTCGACGTGACCGAGACCACCCTGCTTTCGGATGGCACGTCGGTGTTCGAGTGCACCCAGGACGACGAGATCATCGACCTGGTCAAGGGCGGTCAGGCCATGTTCGCGATCGATCTATCCGGGGTCTGGCACGACCTCGAAGGAACCCTGATAGCGCTTCCAACCAGCAGAGCCCAGGATGTGTGGACTGACGAGTTGAGCGAGCGCCGCAAGGCCCGTCACGCGGCCTGAACCACTCTTGAGTCTGTCCTGTTTCCTTTCTGAAATCTGCTCGTTCTTTCCCTGACAACGCACGGTAGGATGTGGTCAGCGATCCTGCACGTGAAAGGTCATCATGTCAGAAATTTCTCGGCATGTTGGGGTGAGTGAAGCGGAGCAAACCCATCTTTTGCAGACCCTCGGTGTTTCCAGCACCGACGAGTTGGTCTCATCGGCTCTCCCACCCGACATCATTGTCACCCGTCCTCTGGACCTGCCCCCGGCCCGTTCCGAACAGCAGGTGGCTGCCCGGCTACGCGAGTTGGCCGGAAAGAACCAGGTCTTGGTCCCGATGTACGGCATGGGCTACTGGCCGACACTGACTCCGGCTGTCATCCGGCGCAATGTCTTCGAGAACCCCGCCTGGTACACCGCGTACACCCCCTACCAGCCGGAAATCTCGCAGGGCAGGCTGGAGACCCTGATGGTTTTCCAGACCATGATCGGTGACCTCATGGGCCTACCGATGGCCAGCGCCTCGCTGCTGGATGAGGCCACGGCGGTGGCTGAGGCGGTCGGGTTGGCCCGCCGGGCGGTCCGGACCGGAAAGTGCGTGGTGGTTGACGAGCGAGTCTTCCCATCCAGTGTCGCCGTCGTCCGTACGAGAGCGCAGGCGATGGGTGTGGAGGTTCACGTCCGAGCTGACCTGGAACAGGCCTTGTCGCAGTTCGACGCGTTCTGCCTTGTCGTTGCCCAGACCGGTGTGGACGGCCAGTTGAGGTCGGTCGCTGAGTCGCAAGCTTTGGCCGACGCGGCCCACGAGAAGGGCTGCCTCGTGGTGGCCACCTCCGACCTGTTGGCGACAACGATCATAGCCCCTCCGGGTGCATGGGGTGCCGACGTGGCTGTCGGATCCGCCCAACGTTTTGGAATTCCCTTGTGGTATGGCGGCCCTGCCGCCGGCTACATCGCCGTGCGTCCTGGTTTGGAGCGGCAACTACCTGGGCGTCTGGTCGGCCAGTCCATCGACGCCGATCAGGTTCCTGCGTACCGTCTGGCTCTACAAACCCGCGAGCAACACATCCGCCGCGAGAAGGCGACATCGAACATCTGCACCGCACAGGTCTTGTTGGCAGTCGGCGCTGCGTTCTACGGAATGTGGCACGGTCCGGACGGTTTGCGCCGCATCGCAGAGCAGGTTCACACCCAAGCCGCCCAGTTCGCCGAAGCTGCCGTGAGAGCTGGATATACCCTTGTCAGCGACTATTTCTTTGACACTGTTGGCGTGCGAACCGCTCAAGCAGCGCAACTGGTTGCCCAGGCTCATGACGCCGGAATCGGTATCCGTCTCAGCGATCCAGAAACCGTCGTCCTGACTTTCGGCGAGGGGATCGGCTCTCCTGTCATGGAACGCTTGGCCGGTGTTTTCGGACTGACGTACGCCCCTGTAGCTGGCCAGCACCTCGGTGACCACACCCGCGAGATGGACTTCCTGACTCATCCGGTTTTCTCGGCCCATCGCAGCGAGACCGCCATGATGCGCTACATGCGTACCCTGGCCGACCGCGACTACGCCCTGGACCGCGGCATGATCCCGCTCGGCTCCTGCACCATGAAACTCAACCCAGCGGTGGGCATGGAGGCGATCAGCCTGCCCGGCTTCGCCGATATCCACCCGTACGCTCCGATCGAGGACACCCAGGGCTACCAGGAACTGATGGGCGAGTTGTCGTCCTGGCTGCGCGAGATCACCGGGTACGACGCTGTCAGCTTCCAACCGAATGCCGGTTCACAAGGGGAACTGTCCGGCCTGCTGGCGATTGAACGCTACCACGCTGCCCGAGGCGAGTCCCGCCACGTCTGCCTGATCCCAACCTCGGCCCACGGCACCAACGCCGCCTCGGCCGCCCTGGCTGGAATGACCGTCGTCACTGTGGCGGTGGCTGACGACGGGTCCATCGACATGGCCGACCTGCGCGCCAAGGTTGACAAGCATGCTGCCAATCTGGCTGCCATCATGGTGACCTACCCCTCCACCCACGGCGTCTACGAAACCACCATCCGCGAGATCTGCGAGATCGTCCACCAGGGGGGTGGACAGGTCTACGTCGACGGCGCCAACCTCAACGCCCTGGTGGGCCTGACCCGCCTGGGTGACCTGGGCGCCGACGCCTCCCACCTGAACCTCCACAAGACTTTCGCCATTCCCCACGGCGGCGGCGGTCCCGGAGTCGGCCCCATCGCCGTGAAATCGCACCTGGCCGGGTACCTGCCTGGCCACGAACTTCTGGGCGATCCCACCGGCGCCGTCGCCAGCGCCCCCTATGGTTCCGCCGGAATCTTGCCGATCAGTTATGCATACATCGCGATGCTGGGCCCCGACGGCCTGAAGACAGCCACCATTGGCGCCGTCATGGCCGCCAACTACATTTCCGTACGCCTCCGTGACGCGTACCCAACCCTCTACGTCGGCAACAACGCCCGTGTCGCCCACGAGTGTATCCTCGACCTGCGCCCGCTGACCCACCAAACCGGCATCACCGTCGACGACGTCGCCAAACGCCTGATCGACTACGGTTTCCACGCCCCCACCATGAGCTTCCCCGTACCAGGCACGTTGATGGTCGAGCCCACCGAGTCCGAGTCCCGCCAAGAACTAGACCGCTTCTGCGACGCCATGCTAGCCATCCGTGCCGAAATCGACCAGGTTGCGGCAGGTGAGTGGCCAAGAGATGACAACCCGCTCTGCAACGCCCCGCATCCCGCCGCCCGTCTGACCGCCGAGTGGACGCACCCGTACTCCCGAGAACAAGCAGTATTCCCCTCCGGTGTACGCCAGGGCCCGGTCCTGACAGCCGGTTCAGACAAGTACTGGCCACCGGTAGCCCGTATCGAGAACGCCTATGGCGACAGAAACTTGGTCGTTCGTCTCTAGGAGCGTGCTGAACTACCAGACAGGCGAATGTCCTCAGGACAGACCAGGACTGATGGTGGACAGGCCAAGAGTCCTTGCCGCATCTATCAGTCTGGCATCATAGGCCACCAGCCCATCCAACTCATCACCCAGTTCCAATGCACAGGTGAGATGAAGGGCATCCAGTGAACGCACGAGTACGGGATCCAGCAGGCCAGCGTGATCGAATATTGACGAGTCCGTCGTGAGAATCGTCACTGTGTCGAGGACATCCCGGACCAATGGCAAGGCTGCTTCATCAGCTCGTCGTACTGCTCTTCGCAACTCAGTACGGGTCAGATCGGACGTGACGAGCGTTGGATCCTCTTCACGCAACCATTGCCGCAGCGCAACTGTCTCAGTCTCATGGATGACGAGTTTGACCAAAGCGGAGGTGTCGGCGTACCAACTCATCTTCTCAGTACCGCTCGTCGTCGCGCAGGTGCGTCAAAGCTGTTGTTCCCACGTGATCGCCG
>WRFP01000109.1 GCA_009778725.1 Propionibacteriaceae bacterium | reverse complement strand
CGACCACATTCAGGTGACCGTACAAGACAATGGAATCGGCATGGACAATGCCACATTGGCTCACGTCTTCGAACGGTTCTACCAGGCCGACCGTTCACGCAACCAGGTCGGAAATGGCCTCGGTCTAGCCATCGTGCACCGCGGCGTCGAACTGTGCGGCGGACAGATCACAGTCGCCAGCCAGCCCGGACAAGGCAGCCAGTTCACCGTGGTCTTGCCCAACACACAGACGGGCGAACATAGCTCAGTGGCTGAGTGACCGGACAGCCATTCCGTCAGTCCAGAGACTCCTCCGTCCGATCAGCAACACATCGCCACCCCCACAGTGTCGCTCGCGACGCCAGCAATCGGTGGATTCGGGCTAATGAGGAGAGTCGCAACCAAGCCAAGCGAAACTTTCTCTTGGTCGGTGTCAGCAGTCCTCGCTTCGCTTCACAGGTGCGGGAACCGTACTTTGAGGAACTGGCCGGCCATCACAATAAATGATTCCGATGTCGCGCATTCCACCTGAAAAAACGTGCTATATTGGTGACCCGTACAGCGGCCATTCTGGTTGACAAGCATGTGAGGGTTACCAAAAAGATCAATCACTAATCAGTCGCTGAGATTAACCTAATACAACATTCGCAGAGGTTTCTGTGGACCTTGGCGTGTGTTGTCACCAGGGGGGATGTGAGGAGTGACCTATGGTGTTTCGTGCGACCAATTCTCGTGACATTTTAGTTTTACCGGTGTCGGACTCGCAGCGGTCCAAAGCGGCTCAAAGCTTTGTTACCAGGCGTCTTCCGAAAGACGCAATGCAGACAGTAGTATCAGGCGGGTTACGCCCGCGCAGTGGTGACGTGGTCCTGGCCCGAGTGGCCAAGATCGGAAACCATCGTTTTCTTGAACGTACGAGTGGGAGGCGCAGCCTGCTCCATGTGGGGGATGAAATCATCCTCGCGTACGCGGACCGTTATGCCACCGATCAGTTCGAGTCGTACGTGCCGGCGACACTGGGGCGTGCCCAACTGGTGGCCTCGGGTGGCATCGCGTCCCGGGTCCACTCGCGCAGCGCCGCTGTCCGCGCGGCCACGGAAATCATCCCACTCGGCCTACTCGCGGACGAGCGTGGACGGCCGCTGAACATCGCCGACTTCGCCTTGCCACACATCGATTCGACTCGGGTGACACGCCCACGCAGTGTGGCTATCTTCGGTACGGCGATGAATGCCGGCAAGACCACCACCATCCACTACATGCTCCACGGTCTGGCTCGGGCGGGGGGACGTCCGGGCGCGGCAAAGATCACTGGAACCGGCTCTGGGAACGACTTTTGGGTGATGCTGGATGCGGGCGCCACCTGCATGTACGATTTCACGGACGTGGGTCTGGCCTCAAGTTTCAACCACCACATTGATCGACTCGAAGATGCGGCCGAGCAACTTGTCGCCCACATGAGTCTGGCCGACTGCCATGTTCTGTTCCTGGAAATCGCGGATGGACTGTTCCAGCAAGAGAACCAGAATCTGATTCGTTCACCCAAGCTTCATGCCCTGATCGATACAGTCGTTTTTTCGGCCTCGGACGCTATGGGCGCCGCTCACGGTGTCGAGACCCTGCAGGCGAACGGTTTCGAGGTCGTGGCTGTGTCAGGAACGCTGACCAAGTCCCCCCTGGCCATTCGGGAGACGGAAAGAGCGCTGGGACTTCCGGTTCTCGGTCTGGAAGAACTCAAGGATCCCCGCATCACAGCTCCCCTGCTCGGTGTCGATCCGAGTGTCCTCGTCATGCCGAGCGACGAGCCTGACCCCTGGCAGATCGTCGTACCTGGCCTCATCGGCGCCGACGACTTCGTTCATAGCGGTGAGGAAGAGTTCGAGGCCGAACTGGCAGTATCAAGGGTGGGGTGAGCCATGTCGTACGATCCTGACGTGGACCTGGACGACATTGACACTGATGAGGATGCAATCCCGTCGACACGGGATCATCATGGGGTGTTTGCTCTGCCGAAAGGCCGTGTTGTCGCTGTCATCTGCCTCGGTGTTGCGCAAGCGGTTGTCTTGTTGTGCTCGCTGATCTTGCTCCAACAAATCGTCCGGCTGCTGCCGGTGAACCAGCAGTTGATGTTTAACGGCCCTAACCAGGCCCTCCTGCTGACAGGCCTGCTGGCCGTGGCTGCCATCGTACTGGGTGCTTTGCGCGCACTCGAATTCTCTGTCTGCGAGACCGCAGGGTACAAGGTCGTACGCCGGTTGCGTATGGTCATGTACGCCCACCTGCTGCGGATGACACCGGGCCAACTTCGAGGCCGGGCGCGTGGAGGCCTGCTCCTGCGGTTGACCGGTGATCTTTCGATGCTGCGGATGTGGCTCAGTCGCGGAGTCCTGATTGGAACATCGTCGGCGATTGTGCTTGTCGCAGGGATCGCAGCCGCCATCTGGCTCGACCCGGCGATGGGCCTGGTTCTGATCGCTATGTTCAGCCTGGCGGCGTTGGCCTCTCTCGCCACGGGCGCTCCCATGCGACGCGCCACCCGTGCCATGCGTCGACGCCGCTCACTGCTCATGGGAAATATCGACGAGCAGATCAACGCCTTGGAAATCGTCCAACTGGCAGGTCGTTCCAAGGGAGAATATTCCCGGCTGTCACGACAAAACGAAACGCTCGTTTCCGCCTTGATCCGGATCGTCCATCTACGCGCCTGGTTGCGCGCGCTGACGGTGTCTGCCGGCTTCCTGGCGACCGCTGCTGTGTTGGCCGTGGGCATTGTTCGCGTCTTCTCTGGTGGAACGACACTAGCCATTGTCGTGGCTGAGGTCGCGAT
Organism: Propionibacteriaceae bacterium; assembly: GCA_009778725.1. GTDB lineage: Bacteria > Actinomycetota > Actinomycetes > Propionibacteriales > Propionibacteriaceae > WQYJ01. Next base: position 4,864 of record WRFP01000109.1, on the reverse strand, counting down.
CTCACGTTTCCTCACCGGACCGGTCCGCTCGCTGGGCCTGGCGCATGACTATTGGCATCGCGGGCAGGTGTCAAAACGCAAGATCCTGGACTTTCTCCACTCGTCCGCCCGCCCAGACGACGCCGATCAGTTGCCTCGTCTGAAGGTCAAGTATGGCACCATCGAATTCGTCGATGTGTGCGTCCCTGCAGCCTTGGATGGTTTTTCGGCCACGGCGACGCAAGGACAGATCGTAGCCATCGTCGGCGCCCCCGGTTCGGGTGCGGGCACACTGCTCGAGATCGTGGCCCGCCTGGTCGACCCCGAGTCAGGCACAGTACGTGTCGACGAACAGGACCTCGTCCAGACCGCCCCTTGGTCGGCGGGACGACAGGTCGGGTACTACCAATCAGACTCGTTGCTCATGCGCGGGACCATCGGGCGCAACCTCAGCTATGCGATGCCCGACGCCGATCATGCGGAGATTCAACGGGTGGTTCTGGGACTTGGTCTGGACGACCTGCTGTCTCGTTTGGGCCCCGAGGGTACAAAAACGTGGGTCACCGAAGGTGGCCGCAACCTCACGCCATATGATCGAAACCTTGTCTGTTTTGCCAGAGCCCTGATGGGAAATCCACGGATCCTGCTTCTCGACGACCCGCTGGGCGGGCTGCATCCCGATGATCGGGACAAGGCTCGTAGTCTCATCCTGCGTCATCCGGGAACTGTTCTGTGGCACACCAGCGAGTTTGAGGACTTGAGTGTCGCCGATCAGATTTGGTTCGTCGAGGCTGGCCGACTCGTCCGCACGAGCACAGGAAAGGCGTACGTCCAGGATCGCTGGGAGGAGAAGAGGAAGGTGGTGGCATGAGCAGGAGTACAGCTCGCAGGCGCGATCACCGCCTGATGATCGTTTTCGCCTTGTCTGCCAGCGTGGCCCTCGTCCTTGCGGGCTGGCAGGTTGTCGTCGGCCAGCAAACGACAGCCGAAGCCTACACACAGACATCGGTTGTTCCCCACAGTACGGATTCGGTGTCGATCGCCATCGCTGGAGACACCATGTTCTCCGACGGGGCCGCGAAGCTCATCGCTAGTCAGGGTGTGGAAGCGACCCTCGCTGGTGTGGCCGGGATGTTCAGTGGCGCGGACGCCGCCGTCGTCAATGTCGAGGCTCCCATCACCGCACTGACCGAACCCTTGAACCCGGGGGCGCAGTACTCATACTCGAGTCCACCCGAGGCTGCCGCAGCCTTGGCGGGCATCGGTGTGACCGCCCTCCAGTTGGGCAACAACCACACCATGGACCGAGGTGCGGAAGGATTGACGGACACCATCACCCATGCGAACCAAGCAGGGTTGTCGACCCTTGGCGCTGGATCTGATACGAGTGAAGCCTCGAAGCCTCTCCTGGTGCATGCTGGACAGCTGACTGTGGCCCTGGTGTCCTTCGGTGAGGACTATGGCAGTGCCAAGCGTGCCACGACGACCTCACCGGGAATGATCGTACTGTCAGATGCTTCGATACGCTACGCCGAACGGGTGTCCCGCCAAGCCGGCGCCGACCGAGTCATCGCCCTGGTCCACTGGGGAGACAACTACGCTGATGTCGACGCCTCACAAACCTATTGGTCGAGTCAACTGGTCGCCGCAGGGTACGACGCTGTCATCGGCAGTGGCCCCCATGTCCTCCACCCCATCGAGGTGATCGATGGCGTCCCTGTTGTATACAGTGTCGGCAATTTCGTCTTTGGCAGTCCTGGAAGATTTGCCGGCTATGGTCGTGTGGGGTTAGGTGCCGTAGCCACCCTCACCTTCGATCTGACCGGCGGCACCCTGCAGATGCAGTGCGTGCGTACTGACAATGCCGTTGTCAACTACGTACCCCGGGCCTGCAACGACGAAGAATCCGCCTGGGCCGCCTCAGACCTTCAAGGAAACCTAGACTGGCAAGGCTCAATCGGCACTCTGCGCTTCTGACGCCAACGGCATTGCGGGAATGTGAACCGCCGCGCAGAAGATCGGAAGCGCTCTGCCCGCCCCAAATACCGCCGGGGTTGATGAGCCGACAGGTGCACTGGATCGAGCGAACTCGAAGCTCTTGTTCGCTGTGCAAGCACTGAGTGGAAGGAACCAGGAAGCAAACCCAGGGCTACTGGCCTGGCCAGTCGGCGTCAACGTAAGTTGAGACCGACACATCAGTAACCTCCACCAGAGTCTGACGCCCAGAACGGGACGTACCGCCTCGTCGCAGGTTAACCTGATGCCCAGAAATGGTACTATTCAGAAAATAATCAGGGTACTATTCGAAAAGTAATGTCGGTACTTTTCAGAAACTAAACTTATGTGACTAGGAGTTATGTGATAATCTAGAGACATCATGATTGATTCGGAAAAGCTCGAGGGTCGCTATCGGACGCGGGTGATTGATACGCTCGTCGAGGACTATTTGGCCTCGTTCGGTGGTGTGGTCATCGAGGGCGCGAAGTGGTGCGGAAAAACCTGGACCGGGCGGGAACACACCGCGTCGTCGGTGTACGTTGACCGAGAAATGATCAGTGGACGCGCCTTGCTTGACCCTGACGGACTACTCGCCGGTGCGCGTCCGATGCTGGTGGACGAGTGGCAGGACGCGCCGGTGTTGTGGGATGTGGCGCGTCGCATCATTGACGATGCCGGCCAGCCGGGCCAATTCGTTTTCACCGGGTCGGCGGTGCCGCCGCGCAGCGCCACCAGGCACTCGGGCACCGGCCGATTCGCCCGCCTGCGGATGCGCCCCATGTCGCTACTGGAGTCAGGTGACTCGACCGGTCAGGTGTCGCTGCGTTCCTTGTTCGAAGGCGCCACGATCACTCCAGCTGTGTCACGGTTGAGCTACCAGGACGTGATCCGTCTGATTTGCCGTGGCGGTTGGCCCGTGTCGGTCGGTCAGTCTGACCAGGTGGCGCTGCGCCGTCCCAGAGCATATCTAGACGAAGTCGCCGAATCAGACATTTCCCGTTCTGATGGCGTGGCCCGCAACCCGCGCCGGGTCAAGGCTGTACTCAGGTCGCTGGCGCGCAACGACGCCACCTTCACGACGCTGACCAAAATCAAGGAGGATGTTGACGGACAAGAAAAAACCCGGGGCGTGATCTCCCTCCCGACGCTGCGCTCCTACTGCAAAGCACTGGATCGGATTTTTGTCATTGAAGACTTGCCGTCATGGCGCTTCTCCCTGCGATCCCAAGACCAACTCCTAGCTTCAGCCAAACGCCACTTCGTTGACCCGTCCCTAGCCGCAGCCGCCCTGGACGCCACCCCGGCGACGTTGGCAGCAGACCCACTGACAACCGGTTTCTTGTTCGAGACACTCGCGATCCGTGATCTACGCGTCTACGCCCAAGCCTTGGAAGGCGAAGTCTTCCAATACCACGACAAGAAAGGCCTCGAAGCCGATGCCATCATCACCGCACCAGGCGGAAAGTGGGGCGCAATCGAGGTAAAGCTTGGCTGGCAACAAGAAGACCAAGCCGCCGCCAGCCTGGTACGCCTCAAACACAAGCTAGCCTCAGATGCACACCTGCCCCCACCGTCATTCCTGCTGATCATCACCGGCGTCAGCAACGCTGCCCACACCCGAGGCGACGGCATCCACGTCGCACCAATCGACCAACTCGGCATCTAACCCGAACCCACCGATTCATGGCTGCTGCGCGACCCTGTGCCGGCACACTGGCTCATCGGGCGTCGCGCCACTTCACATCCAGTCTGCCCTCACGCCACCCGCCGACCCATCGCACCCCCACAGTCCTCCCCGCTGGTCCGTCGCTCGCGACGCCAGCAATCGGTGCATCCGGGTTTAACGCGTTGGTGTGCCCGTGGTGCTAGTGTTCTTCCATCAGACATGGGGGTGTCGCGAAATGGGGAAAAATGATGAGATGTGTCGTCTTGAGGTTTGGTCACCATGATTAGCAGGACTTTCACGGAGCGGATGGGCACGTCGGCTGGATCCGTCGTGGTAGCTGTAGCTGTGTTGTTGATGGTGTCAGGGTGCTCGGGGGGTGGGCAGGGGGTCACTCCCACGAGTACGTCGACGAGCATGTCGACTAGTCTGCCGTCTGTTGCTCCTCCTGTTGTGGCTCCTGGTGTGGGGCGTGTTGACATGGGTACGGCGTCCTTCACGGTGCCGATTGATGCGTACGGGATGAGCGTTCAGGACATGAATATCGTCCAGGCTGCCCATGCCGTGCGGTTCGACCTGTGTTTCTATAGGGAAGACACGTTGCAGGCGGACCAGATCGCTCTTGCACAGGCGTGGCTGACAGACACACCCGTGTCGTCACGGTGGTTTTTCGGTGCGTGGGATGCAGAGTTCATCGCTCAGAATGGTTGGCCTGGGGTGCCGACGAACGGGCCCAGATTGTATCCAGGCGAGCCGACCCCTGATCAGATCACAGCTTCTCAGGCGTGTGTGAATGATGATGCGTCGGTCCTGGAATTCACCCCGAGTTCGCCGATGTACGGGTTCCCCAGTCCGAATGAGTTGGAGAACTGGTGGGGTGAGGGGTTTGTCCTGACGCAGTCGGATCAGCGGTTCCTTGATTTGACTGATCAGCGCAATGCTTGTGTCGTGCAGAAGGGGTATTCGGTTTCTGTCCAGTCGGGTGAAAACTACGCCCAACTCGATTATCAGGCGAGTTGGTCTGAGGAGCAGGAGTTGGCTGCGCAAATCGCTGTGGCGCAGTGTTCGGATGATATGAATTACACGCAGCAGTGGGTGGACATTGTGGCTGCCTATCAGATGGAGACGATCAAGCAGCATGAGGCTGAGTTGACGGCGATCAAGTTGAATTTGGATGATCTGGTGGCGAAAGCCACTGATGTGCTCACAATGTATGGCGTGATG
>WRFP01000108.1 GCA_009778725.1 Propionibacteriaceae bacterium | reverse complement strand
TCTGACGGCGTGGGACGCTGATCCGTGCCGCGCCAGAGACTAGCATCCGAACAGATGTTCTATGGAGGTGCCCATGCTGGTGCTCGGAGTCGATCCGGGATTGACCCGCTGTGGAGTCGGGGTGGTCGAGGGAAGCCCCGGCCGGGCGCGCCTGCTCGCCGCCGGAGTCATCCGGACTGACGCCGGGCTGGACACCTCCCGCCGCCTGCTCGCCATCGAGACCGGCCTTCAGGAGTGGATCAGCCAGTACGACCTGGACGTGGTCGCCGTCGAACGGGTCTTCGCCCAGCACAATCTGATGACCGTGGTCGGAACCGCCCAGGCCGCCGCGGTGGCCATGCTCGTGGCGGCCCGGCACAATCTCCCGGTCCACCAGCACACGCCCTCCGAAGTCAAGGCTGCCATCACCGGCTCGGGCAGGGCGGACAAAGCCCAGGTCGGAACGATGGTCTGCCGGATCCTTCACCTCGACGAAGCTCCCAAGCCGGCTGACGCCGCCGATGCCGTCGCCTTGGCCATCTGCCATTCCTGGCGCGGTGCCGCCGCCGAACGGCTGGAAGAAGCCGCCCATCTGGCCAACGCTCAACGACCCGGACTGGCTCAACGGCTCCAGACGAGGAAGGTGCTGGCATGATCTCGCAACTGACCGGAACCGTTGCCGACCTGCGCCCCACCTCGGTGGTGCTCGACGTCTCCGGCGTCGGATTCCTGGTCGCCTGCACCCCCAACACCTCGGCCGGCCTGACCCTGGGGACCACGGCCACCCTCCACACCCATCTGGCAGTACGCGAGGACGCGCTGACGCTGTACGGCTTCTCCTCGCCGCACGAGCGCGAGGCTTTCATCATGGTCCAGTCGGTGACCGGCATCGGCCCCAAACTGGCCTTGGCCATTGTCAGCCACTTGACGGCATCCCAGGTACGCCAAGCTATTCTGACCGAGAACCTGGTGGCCTTGTCGAAGGTCCCCGGAGTGGGCCGCAAGACGGCCCAGCGCCTGGTCCTGGAGTTGAAGGACAAGGCAGTCGCCTTGTCAGGCACGCCCGACGAGCCGACAGTCGAGCGTACCGGCTGGGAAGACCAGGTCGTCACCGGACTACAGGGACTGGGCTATTCCGCCCGCGACGCGCAGGCCGCCTGGGAAGCGGTACGCGACCAGGCCGGCGACGGCACGGCCACGGTGTCCGACCTGATGAGGGCGGCACTGCGATCCTTGGCGAAGGGCTGAGATGGACGACTATTCCCCTTTGGATCCGGCCAGGTCGGATGACGAGGTCGCCGTTGAAGCAGCCTTGCGCCCGGCGGAACTGGCCCAATTCCTCGGCCAATCCCGAGTCGTCGACCAACTAGGATTGCTCCTGGACGCCGCGCGTCGGCGCGGATCCGTCCCCGACCACGTTCTCCTGTCGGGTCCCCCCGGTTTAGGCAAGACCACTTTGGCAATGATCATCGCCCACGAAATGTCCGCCCCGCTGCGCATCTCGTCGGGTCCGGCCATCCAGCACGCCGGCGACCTGGCGGCGATCCTGTCGGGGCTGAGCCAGGGCGAGGTCTTCTTCCTGGACGAGATCCACCGGATGTCCCGCCCGGCCCAGGAGATGCTCTACCTGGCCATGGAGGATTTCCGGGTCGATGTCGTCGTGGGCAAGGGTCCAGGTGCGACGGCCATCCCGCTGGAGATCCCCCCCTTCACCCTGGTCGGGGCGACGACCCGGGTCGGACTGCTCCCCGGACCCTTGCGCGACCGCTTCGGCTTCACCGCCCAACTCGACTATTACGACGAAGCGACCCTGGATTCCATCGTCACCCGTTCGGCCAGCGTCCTCGGCATCGAGATCGAACCGGGAGCCGCTCAGGTGATCGCTTCACGCTCCCGCGGCACCCCCAGGATCGCCAACCGTCTGCTGCGACGGGTCCGAGATTTTGCCCAGGTCCGTGGATCGGGGGTTGTCACCCCGGATGCGGCGGCGTCGGCCCTCGACCTGTTCGAGGTGGATCCCCTGGGCCTGGACCGTCTCGACCGCGAGGTGCTGAGGGCCGTGTGCGGCAAGTTCGGCGGCGGTCCGGTGGGGCTGTCCACCTTGGCCATCGCGGTCTCGGAGGAGGCGGAAACCGTTGCCGAAGTCGCCGAGCCATTCCTGGTACGCCTGGGCTTCCTGATGCGCACCCCACGCGGACGGGTGGCCACATCCGCGGGATTCGCCCACATCGGCCTTCCCACGCCGCGTCAAGCCGATCTGTTCACATGACCGTACTGTGCGCCGGATTCTCGTTTGCTGCCCAGATAACGCTAGGCTTGGTGAGGTTATCCATCGAACCGGGCGGAGCGAGCCATGAGCTATGAACTGATTATCATCCTTGTGATCATGGGGGTGGTGATGTATCTTCTCATGATTCGCCCAGCGAGGAAGCAACAGCAGAAGCAACAGCAGATGATCAACGCGCTCGAAGTGGGGTCACGGATCATGCTGGGTTCGGGGATTTACGGAACAATTCGTCACCTCGGCGAGAAGCAGGCTGTCATCGAGATTTCCCCCGGCGTGGACCTGACGGTCATCCGGGCGGCCATCCGCGGTCCGGTCTCCGAGGACGAGGAGGAGTTTGAATACTCCCCCGAGCCGGAGGACGACCGCGACATCCATGCCGACACCATGGCCGCGTTCGAGGCCGATCTGGCCTCTCCCACCACCGCCGAGCCGGCATCCCAAGACGACCAGACGCCTGGTGCGGCGCCTGAAGCAGACGACCAGAGCCCAAAGCCCGACCCTGGCGACGAGAAGAACAACGAGAAATAAGGGGACATCGTGGCTGCAGTTTCATCTCGTCGGCGTCGCCCAGTGGTGACGCTGATCAGTTTCTTGGTGATTCTGATCCTGCTAGTGGCCATCATGGCCCTATCCCGGTCGTGGACCCCCAAGCTGGGTCTGGATCTCAGTGGCGGGACCACGATCACACTGACCGCGACCAACACGAATGGATCCGGCCAGGTCGATCAGACCAGCCTCGAACAGGCCAGGACCATCATCGAGAACCGCGTCAACTCCCTCGGCGTCGGCGAAGCCACGGTGACGACAACGGGCAACAACCAGATCCAGGTCAGTGCGCCCAACGTCCAAGGAGACGCCCTGGTGGAGATGGTCGGCCAGACCGCCCAACTGGAGTTCCGCCGGGTCTACCAGGTGACCCAGGCCACGTCTGCGGTCCCCGGGCAGGCCACCGAGTTGCCCCAGTTGCCTGCTGCGGTGCCTATCTTGTCTGTCACATCCTCGGCCGACCCGCTCGACACCCTTCCCCCCTCGGGAGGCCAGGTGACCTTCTCGTTCACCGTGTCCAATGTGGGCACCGCCGCGGCCACAGATTTGAGCGTCACCTCCTCCGACTTCTCCGGATCGGGCACCTTGTCCGACATCACCTGTCCCCAGACAACGATCAACGCCGGTGACAAGGTCGTGTGCACTGCCACCTATGCCGTCACCGACACCGATGTGTCGACCGGCTCGGTCACCGCCACCGTCACCGCCACCGGCACAGGCCCCGACGGATCCACCTCGGTGACCTCCCAATCGTCGATGGTGACCGTGCCGACCGCCTCCGACCAGGCGAGCCGGTTGTCGCTGATCGACACCCAGCTGTCCTGGACCCCCTCCACCGACGACACGAGCAACTTCACCGAGTTCAACTGCGGCGACGCCGAGACCCAGACCTGGGACCAGCCCTTCTTCTCCTGCACCCGCTCCGACGTCGCACAGACCTCGGGCACCTACAAGTATCTGCTGGGACCGCGCCTGATCGAGGGCAATCTCGTCCAAACCGCCGCTGCCGGAATCCCCCAGAGTTCGGTCTCCTGGGTGGTCACGCTGAACTTCAACTCGCTGGGCGCAGCCTTGTTCTCCGAAGCGACCGGCCAACTGGCCGGGGCCACCTCTCCGACCGACCAATTCGCCATCGTGCTGGACGGCCAGGTCATCTCCGCTCCGTCGGTCAATGAGAAGATCCCGGGCGGGTCGGCCCAGATCACCGGGTCCTTCAACCAGACAACGGCGACCAATCTCGCCAACGTTCTGAAGTACGGCGCCCTGCCGCTGAGCTTCGAGATGTCCAACGTCGACACCGTTTCCGCCACCCTGGGCGGGAACCAACTGACGGCGGGCCTGATCGCAGGCGGCATCGGCCTACTGCTGGTCATCATCTACTGCATCATCTACTATCGCGGCCTGACCCTGCTGGTGTTCACTTCCTTGCTGATGGCCGGATGTGTGACGTACTCCCTGGTCGTCTTGTTGGGACAAGCCGTCGGCCTGGCCCTGTCGCTGCCGGGCCTGGCGGGGGCGATCGTGGCCATCGGCGTGACAGCGGACTCGTTCGTCATCTTCTTCGAACGAGTCCGAGATGAGGCCCGAGAGGGCCGAAGTATCCGCACCGCGGTGGAAACGGGCTGGGACAAGGCTCGTCGTACCATCGTGGTGGCCGATGCGGTGTCTTTGCTGTCCGCGGTGATCTTGTACATCTTGTCCATGGGCACAGTGAAAGGATTCGCCTTCATGCTGGGGCTGACCACCGCTGTCGACCTGGCCATGATCTTCTTCTTCACCAAACCCTTGATGTCCATCCTCGTGCGCACGACCTTCTTCGGAACCGGCCACAAGGGCTCCGGCTTCGAAGCCGAGCACCTGGGCATCGCGGCCACCCGACGGCCCCGGCCCCGCGGCCTTGCCACAGCGAAGGAGGCCTGAGATGTCCGACACCGAAACTGTCGACAAGACCCCGACCCCTGCGAGCGAGCAACGCCCGGCGAAGAAGGTCGGTTTCGCCCACCGCCTGTGGACCGGCGAAATCTCCTATAATTTCGTCGGCCACGCCAAGTGGTACTACATCTTGTCAGGCGTCTTGATCGTTGTCTCGATCGTCGCCCTGCTCACCCGGGGATTGGAATTGGGCATCGAGTTCCGAGGCGGATCGGATTTCCAGGTCGCCGTGGCCCAGGTGACCAGTTCCACGCCCGATGATTTCCGCGAGGCGGTCCTCAATTCCGGTGTCTCGGGATTGGACTCCGCGACCGTGACCACCATCGGCGGCAACCGGGTCTCCATCGAGACGCGCTCATTGGATGTCACCGAGCAGGTCCAGGTGCGCCAAGCCATCGCTGACAAGGCCGGGACGACCTCCGAACACGTCGACTACCAACAGATCGGCGCATCCTGGGGCGCGCAGGTGACCCAGTCGGCGGCCATCGCCCTGGTCGTCTTCCTCGTCTTGGTCGCTTTGTTAATGGGCATTTATTTCCGGGACTGGAAAAAGTCGCTGTCCGGCCTGGTGGCCCTGATCCACGACCTGATCATCACCGTGGGCATCTACGCCCTGGTCGGCTTCTCCGTCACGCCCGCGACCCTGACCGGTCTGCTGACGATTCTCGGCTACTCCCTGTATGACACGGTGGTTGTTTTTGATAAAGTACGCGAGAACACCGCGTCCCTGGACGACTACAAGGTCACCTACTCAGAAGCGGCCAACCGTTCGGTCAACCAGGTCCTGGTCCGGTCGATCAACACCACCGTCATCGGCGTCCTGCCGGTGGCTGCCATCTTGTTCGCGGGCTCCTTCATCCTGGGGTCTGGGCCGTTGGAGGACATCGGCCTGGCCCTGTTCGTCGGCATGCTGATCGGGGCGTACTCCTCGATCTTCATCGCGACACCGCTGTTGGTGCTCCTGAGAATGGCTGAACCGGCCATGAAGCAGCAGGCCCAGCGGGTGGCCAATCGCCGCGAGAAGCTGGCGAAGGCGGCGGCCAGCAAGCCAGAACCCAAACCGGAGCCGTCAGGGTTCATCATCGAGACGGAATCGGCGCCCGCTCCTGAGGTGTTCGTCCGCCAGCAACCGGTCAAGACCAGCCGTTCCAAGAGGGTGAAATAGTCGTGACTGCTGCGGATCCGCGGCTTGAGCTGATTGCCTCCTACATCAAAGACGTCCCGGATTTCCCGAGACCCGGGGTGATCTTCAAAGACATCACACCCTTGTTGGCGTGTCCTGAGGCCTACCGGGCGTGCGTGTCGGCTCTGGTCGATCTGGCACCGGAGCACATCGATGTGGTGGTGGGCATGGAAGCCCGCGGATTCATGTTCGCCGCCCCGGTCGCCCTCAAGCTGGGCGTGGGCTTCGTCCCGGTGCGTAAGCCCGGCAAGCTGCCGCGCGACGTCTATTCCGAAACTTTCGACCTGGAGTACGGGCAGGACACCTTGACCGTGCACCAGGATTCCATCCAGCCGGGGGCCCGCGTCTTCGTGGTCGACGACGTCCTGGCGACCGGCGGTACCATCGGTGCCACGGCCAAACTGATCCAGTATCTGGGTGCCGATCTGGTCCACGTGGGAGTGGTGTTGGAACTAGGGTTCTTGTCTGGTCGCGAGCATCTGACCCGCATGGGAATCGACCATGTCTCAGCGCTGCTGACATCATGATGCGTTGATGCGCAGTTGCCCGCGGCGCACCGGGTACAATTCTATGCAGGCGCCGAAATGACTGTACCTGTGACTGCCGTCCCCACGGATGACGAAGACCCATCGCGCCCGGAGGACCGGGCGCCGGCCGTGGATACCTACACAGCCCAACTCGACGAATTGTTCGAGATCGTGCGCCGCTCACACCCCGAGACCGATTTCTATGTGTTGTCCCGTGCCTTCGATGTGGCCGAACTCCATCACCGCGGACAGACCCGCGATTCGGGGCTGGCGTACATCACCCACCCACTGGCGGTGGCCAGGATCGTCGCCGACCTGGGGATGAACGAACCGACAGTTGTCGCGGCCCTGCTGCACGACACCGTCGAGGACACGCCGTACACCCTCGAACAGATGACCCTGGACTTCGGCGAGGAGGTCGCCCGGCTGGTCGACGGGGTGACCAAGCTGGACAAGTCGCTCTATGGCGACATGGCGAAGGCCGAGACGATCCGCAAGATCATCGTGGCCATGTTCCAGGACATCCGCGTGGTCGTCATCAAGCTGGCCGACCGGCTGCACAACATGCGCACCATCTCGGTGCTGCGCCCCGACAAGCAGAACCGGATCGCCAAGGAGACCCTCGAAATCTACGCCCCCCTGGCCCACCGGCTCGGGATGAACACCGTCAAGTGGGAGTTGGAAGACCTCGCCTTCGCCGCGATGCAGCCCAAGATCTACAACCAGATCGTCCAGGAGGTGGCCGCCGAGCAGCCGGCCCGCGAGCGGATTCTGGCCGAGATCATCCCGGTCGCCATGGCCTCCCTGGAGTCCAAGGGCATCAAGGCCCGGGTCTACGGACGCCCGAAGCACTACTACTCGATCTACCAGAAGATGGTGGTACGCGGCCGTGACTTCACGGACATCTACGACCTGCTGGGACTGCGGGTCTTGGTAGAGACCGAGTCGGAGTGTTACCTCGCTCTGGCGGCCATCCACGCCCTGTGGCAGCCCCTTCCCGGGCGCTTCAAGGACTACATCGTCAACCCGAAATACTCGACCTACCAGTCGCTGCACACCACCGTCGTCGGACCGCAGGGCAAGCCGGTCGAGTTCCAGATCCGTACCCGCGAAATGCACCGCAACGCCGAGTACGGGGTGGCGGCCCACTGGAAGTACAAGAAGAATCCGACCGGCAAGCGGGGGACCACCCGGCTGGACCCGATGGACCTGCTGTGGGTCAAGCGGCTGAGCCAGTGGCAGTCGGAGGAGGCGGACCCGTCGGTCTTCCTGGACTAT
>WRFP01000107.1 GCA_009778725.1 Propionibacteriaceae bacterium | reverse complement strand
CGCAACGGCGTGGCTCTGTTGTCGAAATCGGAGCCGGTCGCGGTGAGAGTCGGGCTGGATGGCGATGAGGAGTTCGCCCACGAGGGACGCTATGTGGAAGCCGATTACGAGATCGCCGGGACACCGGTGACGGTCGCGTCGCTGTATCTACCCAAGGGGGCTGTGCCCCAGGATTCCCCGGAAGCTCAGGCCAAGTTCGAGCGAAAAATGCGGTTTTGCGCCCAGTTTGCCACGCACATCCAGACCCGGATCGCCCAGGCCGAACAGTCCGGCCGGTCCTTCACCGTCCTCGGTGATTACAACATCGCCCGGACACCGCAGGATCTTTACAACAACCATTCCAAGAAACCTTTGGACGGATACCTGCCCGAAGAACGGGCATGGCTGACCGATCTACTGGATCTGGGGCTGACTGACGTCGTGCGCTGCCTCCACCCCGACGACCAGGGACCCTATTCCTGGTGGAGTTGGCGCGGAGCCTCCTGGCAGAGAGGGTACGGGTGGCGCATCGACTACCACTTGTCCACACCGTCCCTGGCCGCCAGAGCCGTCTTCGGTGACACCGACAAACCTGAATCTTACGAATCCCGGGTCTCGGATCACGCCCCTGTCGTTGTCGAGTACGACTGACACGGCCAGGGACACACATGCATCAATGGGTCTGGGCGCGCGACATCGTCGCTGCCATTGCCGTGGGGGTTGGTCTCTTCTTCCTGCTGAACAAAGTTTTGAAGGTGAGCAAACGGGCGACCATCTGGATCAGTGCGATCTTGGCAGTGGCGTCGCTGATCTCCTTCCTCTGCCCCGACCTGGCCTTCAACATGCCACCGACTGCCTTCCGACTGCCCATGCTGGCGGCGTCGACGGGCATCGCCGTCGTGTTCTACTTCGGGCTGATGGTGGTCATCGTCTTGCTGGTGGACCTGATCTGGTGGCTGGCCACGCGCAAACGTCGGGTCAACGACCGCTCGCCCAGGGCCAGTGAACCCGATGCCAGCCCGGCTTCGCCCGCTGACGACCACAAGGCTTCCGCTGGGCCGGGCATCGGCATCGCGCTGACCACACAATCAGGCGGGGACACCGGCGAAGACACCCCCACCACCGACACCGATCAAACGACGCCCCTGAACACCGTCCTGGTCCAGAACATCGACGAGGTCACCCCCATCACCAAGCCCAGGCCCACTGCTCGTCTGCACACCGTCCGAGTCCTGACGGCGCTGTCGCTGGTGCTCAGCCTGCTGGTCACCGGATACGGTTTCGTGAAGGCCCAAGAACCGGCGGTCACCAACGTGAGTCTGACCTTCTCGGACCTGCCCTCCAACTTCGACGGCCTGACCATCGCACTGGTGGCCGATCTGCACATCGGCTCGATGACCCGGGACTCCTTCCTGCCCATGGTGGTGGACCAGATCAATGCCGCCCACCCCGATCTGATCGTATTGGCCGGAGACATGGCGGACGGATACGTCAAGGATCTGGGTCCCAAACTGGCCCCGCTGAAGAATCTGAGCGCTCCCTACGGTGTGGTGGTCACTACAGGCAATCATGAGTTCTTCTCCAATGCCGGGCAATGGATGGACTACTACTCGTCGCTGGGGCTCAGGGTGCTCGAGAACGATGCCATCTTGCTCCAGCGTGGGGACCAGACAGTTCAAATCCTCGGAATCAACGACCGTCAGGGCAAGGGAGTATGGGCGCCCAACCTCAGCCTGGCCGTTCAGCGGGGAGCCGCGCCGGCCAACACCTTCACCGTCTTGGTCGCCCACGAACCCGCCCAAACCGAAGACGACCACGGCCAGGCGGCCAAGGTCGGAGTCGACCTCGTCTTGTCCGGCCACACCCATGGGGGGCAACTGTGGCCACTGGGGTACCTCGAACTGCTGGCACAGCCGGCGTTGAGTTCGGTCCACGAGATTGACGGAGTGACCTCACTGACCTCGCGAGGAGTCGGCACCTTCCGGCCCCCGGTGCGTGTCGGCGCCGATCCAGAAATCCCGCTGATCACCTTGCACAGCGGATAATTCACCCCTCGAAGGCTGCTTGTACCTCGTCGGCGGCGACATCCTCGATGCGGGCGTGGCTCCACTGCGGTGAGAAGTCCTTGTCGATCAGTTGGGCCCGTACTCCTTCGATGAAATCTGGACGCCGGCAGAAGAACGCTCCCAACCGCAGGTCCTGGTCGAAGACCTCGTCCACGCTCAACGTGGCGGCGCGGCGCAGGGCCTGAAGTGTGACGACGACCGACAGTGGGGATCGCAGTCGGAGCACGCGGGCAGCCTCACGAGCTTGGGGAAGCCGAGAGTTCTCCAGGCGGTCCATGATCGCCACAATATCGTCACCGGCGAACATCGGCGCCATCCACTGTGTGGCCGTGTCAGACCCGGGAGTGTGGGACCCCACCAACTCGTCGGCCAGGTGGCAGGCCACGGCGTCGGCCCCGGTGATGCTGAGGCCGGTCAACCCCATATAGGTCCCGACTTCGCCCGGCATCCTCGACAGGTGATAGCACATGCCCACGTCGGGCCACAGCCCGATGATGGTCTCCGGCATGGCCATGACCGTGTCCGTACTGACGACGCGGTGGGCGGCATGGATGGACACCCCCAGGCCTCCACCCATGGCGATCCCGTGGATGATCGCCCGGTACGGCTTGGGATACGAGGCGATCAGACGGTCCAAACGGTATTCGCGGGCCAAAAAGTCGACCGGGTCGCCGCTCTGGTCGAGAACGAGGGTACGCAGTTCCCTGACGTCGGCCCCGGCGCAGAAGGCCCGTCCCACCCCTGAGATCTCCACCTCACGAACGGCATCGTCGTCGGCCCATTGGGTCAGGATCGAGGTCAGGGAATCGATCATGTCCAAGGACAGAGCGTTGAGGGCGGCGGGACGATTGAGGACCAGGCTGGCGACTGAGTCTGTCACGTCGATCTGGATACCGGTCATGGCAACTCCTTGGGGTTCGGGCCGGACGAGGCGGCTGGAGGATGAGTGTCGGATTCACGATCCTGGCGGTGGACGACCCAGCTCTGGCGCAAACCGGGCCAGACCCGGTGGTAGACGGCGATGTGGGACAGCCAGGCCACCATGCACACTGCCGCCGCGAGTACGGCCCACACACCGTTGCGATTGCCCATGTTGAGCGCGGCGTAGCCCAGCATGAAGATCACGATACCGATCGCGGGCCACGGGACTTTTCGTTTCGTGGGTACCAGGGGAAGGATCAGGCCGCCCCACAGCAGGTACCACGAATGCAGGGCCGACGCCGACATGGCCACGGTGATCCATGACCATGACAAGGCCTTCCACGGCGCCTTCAAGCCGTACCGGACAATCAGATAGAGCATCAGCGCCACCCCGAGCACCAGGACAACCCGCATGGTCCCCATCAGCCAACTCGACCCGCCCGGGTCGAAGATGAGTTGGAGGAGGTATCCGACAGCGTACGACGGGCTGACCGACGGAATCGTTCCCGGGACCCCCAGGGCGTTGATCCAGCCGAATCCCAGGCCGCAGGCGATCGAGATCAGGACAAAGACGCCTGCGGCAATGCCCAGACTGATCGCCGCCTTGCCGATCGCGCCCATCGACTTTTTCACCTCGCGCCAGGACGGGACCGGGTGAGCCAGGATGGGCAGGAACACTGCCCCCAAGATGGCGGGCTGTTTGATGGCGGCACCGACTCCGATGGCGAGCGCCGCGACAGGCCACCATCCAGGTTTGAGGGCCAGCCACAGGCCGAACACGACCAGGCCCATCATCCAGGCATCGTTGTGGGCCCCGCCGACATAGTCGATCACCAGCAGGGGGTTCAAGCAGGCAAACCAGATAACTTGTCGCTCATCGGCCCCGATGCGACGGGCGATCTTCGGCAGCAGAATGACGATACACGCCACACCGATCAGCGCCGGAATCCGGATCAGCAAGGCGGCCAGCCACGGGTGTCCGCCGGACAGATCCACCACCAGATGAGCGATTTGCAGGCCCAGGGGACCGTAGGGCGCCAGGGTGTAGCGCCACTGCCACGGCGCATAGTCGGTGAACAATCCTGGAACCAGACTGGGGCCGCCATCATACGGGTTTTGCCCGTTGTGGATCATCCAGCCCTGCGCGTCATAGGAGTACGCGTCATGGCTGAGGATCGGCGGCGACACCAGGAAGGGCAAGGACCACAACCCGATGATCACCAGGGGCTTCAAGCGCGCATAGACGCCATGCCTGAGACGGAACCAGGCGTCGACCAAGAGGAAGATCCCCGACACGGTCAGCACAGTCCCGGCGACCCTGCCGAATTCCCCGGCCAGATGCAGACTTCTCAGCATCGGCCAAATCGGCGAAGCCTGCGGCAAATACGCTGGCGTCAGCGATCCGACGGCGATGATCACCGTACCCAGCAAGCCAATTTTGACCGGAAATTCAGCCCATGCGGCACTGACGGAAGCCCGGAAACCGGACACCTGTCGTGTCATGCTCATCGACCATCATCTCAACTCAAGCTGCGGCCACGGACTGCTCGATCCACGGCACTCACGATGGGCACGTCCCCCTGGGATCAACCTCCCACCGCAGTTCAGTGTATCGTCTGCCACGCCACGCACGTCTTGCGCCGCTCGCTGACCCAGCCGGTCCACCGGACTGCTACCCTAGATTGATGTAAGAATAGGCATGTGAAAAGGAATCATGGCACGCTCACCCGGGAACCTTCCGCCTTGGCTGTCTACCATCTGGCACTCGATGCTTTTGCCGACCCACAGACACGCTCTCGGTTGGTGGATCGGCACACGAGTCTTGATGTTCGCCATGTGGGCGATTTCCGGTTTCTACACACAATCCGATGTCATCTACTATCACGAATCCATCTGGAGCCTCTTCCACGGCGTACCGGCCAAGGATGTCCTGGTTGAATATCCCACCCCACTGATCTGGTTATTGTCCATTCCCTATGTCCTCGGTTTCGGGACCCGGGCCGGCTATGTGGCTGTCTTCATCGTGGTCGCGATCGCGGGCGACGCCCTGATGGGATATGTCCTGTGGCGCAGCGCGCGGCAGTACGGCACCAATCCCCGCCCCGCGGCTGCTTTTTGGATCTGGTTCGTGCTGGCCAGCGGGCCGATCATCTACATGCGCCTGGACTTCCTCACCGCCGCCCTGAGCGCAGCGGGCCTGATCGCCATCGTCCGCTCGCGACGGTTCACATCGGGCGCCATGATCGGAGCGGGGGCGGCGATCAAGCTGTGGCCCGCCCTGCTCTGGCCGACAACGATGGTCGACAAGAAAGCAGTACGGCGGGCGAGTGTCGGCTTTTTCGGCACCGGTGCGGCCCTGGCCATCGCATCGGTGTTGTACGCGGGCTGGCAACGCCTGATCTCACCGCTGACCTGGCAGTCTGACCGGGGTCTCCAGATCGAGTCGGTGTACGCGACTCCGCTGATGTTGGCCCGGTTGTTCGCTCCCCACACCTGGACGGTGTGGGACTCCACGTTCAACGCTTACGAGCTGAGAGGCCCGGGAACAGTCGTGGCGACCTACGTCGCCACCGCGGCGACGATCCTCGGAGGACTCACCATGCTGGTGTTGTACCTCGGGTGGTTGAAGCGTAAGGACCGTACTCCCATCGAAGCGGGGACCCTGATGATCATCGCCACCCTGATCATGATCATCACCAACAAGACTTTCTCACCGCAGTACATGATCTGGCTGGCCGGACCGGTGGCCGCACTGCTGACCATCTCCGCCCGCCATCCGGAACTGTTACCCAGCCAGGGGCATCTGTTTTCCTGGATGTCGCGGCCCACACACCTGGCCCAGGACGAACACCTGGTCGGACCGCTGAGCCTGGCCCGGCACATTGCGGTGTGGACCCTCATCCTGACGGTTCTGACCCAGGCCATCTACCCGTTGTTGTACAGCTTCCTCACCACTGAGCAGGCGCTCACACCGATTGCGGTCATCGTCTTGGCCCTGCGCAATCTCGCGCTGGTGTACTTCACGATCCGGCTGATCGTGCTGGCCTTCCGCTCGATCGCCTTCCGGTCACCTCTCCCGGCGACGCCAACTCCCGCTGGGCCCATGAAGCCCGTCGAGCAGTGAACCTCAGTCGGTAGGCCGCCTTGGCGTGTTAGGCCGCCTTGGCCTGCCGGCTGGGTACGAGCTTGGCTTTGGGCACCATGGCGACGGGAGTCTCGCCGCGGATCGCACCGGCATCGACGACCACCTGGGCCACCTCGGTCAAGCTTGGCACCTCGAACATGACGTCCAGCAGGGTTTCTTCGACAATCGCCCGCAGTCCGCGCGCTCCTGTCCCGCGTTCCAAGGCCTGATCGGCAATCGCGGCGACCGCTTCGTCGGTGAACTCCAGGTCGACCCCGTCGAGGTCGAACAGCTTGCGGAACTGCTTGAGGAGGGCATTCTTCGGCTCGACCAGGATGCGGATCAGCGCACTGCGATCCAGGCCCTCCACCGCGGCGATCATGGGCAGGCGCCCGATGAATTCGGGGATCAGGCCGTACTTGTGGAGGTCCTCGGGCCTGACGTGGTGGAACAACTCATCCTTGCTGACTGCGCTGGCCATCTGGGCGGTCGTGAATCCGAGAGGATGCTTGCCCAGCCGGGTCGCGACGATCTCTTCCAACCCCGAGAAAGCGCCACCGACGATGAACAAGATGTTGTTGGTGTTGACCTGGATGTAGTCCTGATGCGGATGCTTGCGCCCCCCCTGCGGAGGCACGGAGGCAACGGTGCCTTCCAGGATCTTCAGCAGGGCCTGCTGGACGCCCTCGCCCGAGACATCCCGGGTCAGCGAGGGATTCTCCGCCTTGCGGGCCACCTTGTCGATCTCATCGATGTAGATGATCCCGGTTTCCGCCCTCTTGACATCGTAGTCGGCGGCTTGGAGGAGCTTCAGCAGGATGTTCTCGACATCCTCGCCCACGTATCCCGCCTCGGTCAACGCTGTGGCGTCGGCCATCGCGAAGGGAACATTGAGCATGCGTGCCAGAGTCTGGGCCAGGTAGGTCTTGCCGCATCCGGTGGGCCCCATGAGCAAGATGTTGGACTTGGCCAACTCAATCGGTTCCTGCCCGGGAGGGGTCGCCTTCGGATCGAGGGTGATCCGCTTGTAGTGGTTGTAGACCGCCACGGACAAGGCCTTCTTGGCGAAATCCTGGCCGATCACGTACTCATCGAGGAAGGCGTGGATTTGGCCCGGCTTCGGCAAGGCGTCGGCCACGTTGACCTCGCTGGGGCAGGTCAGTTCCTCGTCGATGATCTCGTTGCACAAGTCGATGCACTCGTCGCAGATGTAGACCCCCGGCCCGGCGATCAGTTTCCGGACCTGTTTCTGGCTCTTTCCGCAGAATGAACACTTCAGTAGTTCACTAGATTCCCCTAGTCGTGGCATGGTGCCCCTTTCCACCGGTCACAGGCGTCATTGCTCAGTTCCCGCTCAGTATCTCGTCGATGATCCCGTACTCCTTGGCCTCGTCGGCTGTCAGGTACTTGTCACGCTCCACGTCTCGCGACACCTTCTCCACCGGCTGGCCGGTGTTGGACGCCAGCATATTCTCCATCTGGGAGCGAATCCGCAAAATCTCCTTGGCCTGGATCTCCAGGTCGGAGGATTGCCCGTAGGCCCCGTCGCCCGAGATCGCCGGCTGGTGGATCAGGATCCGGGAATTCGGCAGGGCCAGTCTCTTGCCCTTGGTCCCGGCGGCCAGGAGCACAGCCGCCGCCGATGCCGCCTGCCCCAGGCAGACGGTCTGGATGTCCGGCTTGACGAAGCCCATCGTGTCGTAGATCGCCGTCAGGGCGGTGAAGGAGCCTCCCGGGGAATTGATGTAGATGCTGATCTGGCGCTCGGCGTCCATCGAT
>WRFP01000106.1 GCA_009778725.1 Propionibacteriaceae bacterium | reverse complement strand
GATGCCGCTGATGAACGTGATCAATAACCTGATCTACACGCTGGTGGCGATCACCGGCGGGGTGTTGTCGATCGGCTTCGGCCTGCCCGTCGGCACGGTCGTCAGCTTCCTGTTCTACTCCAAGCAGTTCGCCCAGCCACTCAACGCCGTGGCAGGGATGTGGAACACCATCCAGCAGGCCCTCGCCGGAGCAGAACGGGTCTTCGAAATCCTCGACCAACCCGAAGAGACCCCCGACGCGCCCAACGCCATCGTCGAACGCGAGGTCGCGGGCCGCGTGGTGTTCAAGAACGTGTGCTTTTCCTACCCCAGTACGAGTACGGGCGCGGGCTTGATCCCCAGTCCGGTTGAGGAGTCCGGGCGGGGAATCGGCAGTGATCATCCTTCTGACAAGCTGATTCTTAGGGACATCAGCTTCGAGGTGAAACCCGGCGAAACCATCGCACTGGTCGGAGAGACTGGCGCGGGAAAGACAACACTGGTCAATCTTCTCCTGCGCTTCTACGACGTGAACACCGGGCAGATTCTCATTGACGGGGTCCCCATCACCGGCATCGTCCGCGACAGTTTGCGCCGCTGTTTTTCTGTCGTTCTGCAGGATACCTGCCTGTTCACCGGCACGATCCTGGACAATATCCGTTATTCCCGGCCAGAGGCCGCCGAAGACGAGGTCATCGCCGCGGCCAAGCTCGCCCACGCGCATGAGTTTATCGAAAAACTCCCCCACGGCTACCAGACACCCGTCTGGGGCAGCTCGGACAACCTCAGCGAAGGACAGCGACAGTTGCTGGCCATCGCCCGCGCCGTCCTCAACGACAGCCCGATCCTGATCCTCGACGAGGCCACCAGCTCAGTGGACACGAAAACAGAAAAAGACATCCAACGCGCGCTGCTACGCCTGATGACCAACCACACCAGCTTCCTCATCGCACACCGGCTGTCCACCATCCGCGACGCCGACCGCATCATGGTCATCGGCGACCAACGTATCCTGGAGAGCGGCAACCATGCCGAACTGATGGCTCTGAAGGGTCGGTATCACGACATGGTCGTCAGTCAAATGGGTGTGATCGACTCACCACCGACCATCGACGAACCGGGAACCCTGTGATGCATGACATTCCATCATCCGGACACCAGATAGTACTCATTTGGCGAAATTCGACGACAAGTTAACATCATTGCTGTATTGTCTGAACGAATCTCATCACGCCCAATGTCCGGCTGAGCACACTGCCCACTTGACTAGGGGCCTAAACTAATCAACACGAACAAGAGAAGGTGGCCAATGGCAAGACAAGTGATCAAGACCGGATCGTCTTTCCAGTCCGCCGGGCGGTACACCGGTGACGAGCCGGCACGAATCGCCGTCAAGACCTGGGCCCAGGCCGGTGTGGGGCCCGACCAGCCGCCTGTCGCCATTCTGCAACTCAACCACGGGATGTCCGAGCACATCAACCGCTATGATCGTTTCGCGCGCAAGGCGGCTGAACGCGGATGGCTGGTGGTGGGCATGGATTTCATCGGGCACGGGGACTCCGTGGACGAGAGGCGCCAACTCGGATTCTCGGGTCCACCACTGCCCGGCGGACGCAATGTCTACCTCGAAGACATGCATCATTTACGCGTACGCACCCAGGCACAGTGGCCCGACATCCCGTACTTCATGTTCGGACACTCGATGGGCTCGTTCGTTCTGCGCGGGTACTTGGAAGAGCACAGCGACGGATTGTCGGGGGCCATCATCTGCGGGACGGCCGTCATGGGCCCGGTCATGGTCACCTTCGGCAAACTCCTTTTGGCTGCCCTGGGCACCGTCTACCCTCCCGAGCACCGTTCCCGGTTGTTCGCCGCCATGTCCGTCGGGCCGTACAACAAACCTTTCGAGAACAAAGGAAGCGCGCGCACCCAATTCGAGTGGCTTTCCGGTGACGACCGGCAGGTCACCGGGTACATGTCCGACCCGAGTTGCGGTTTCATGTTCACCTTGTCCAGCGACCGCCTCCTGATGGACAGTCTCGCCCGCGCCAATGCCCCCGCTGCGTACCGCCACGTCAACAAGGATCTGCCGATCCTGCTGCTCTCCGGCACCGCCGACCCCGTCGGTGGCATGGGCAAGGGGGCACGCCAAGTGGCCCGCGCCTACCAGAAAGCCAACGTCCGCGACGTGACCCTGCAGCTGTACCCCGGCGACCGCCACGAACTGCTCAACGAACGCAACCGTGGCCAGGTCACCTCCGACATCCTGACCTGGATCGACGCTCACCTCGCGACGTCTACTGACATACACTGTTTCGAGGCTTAACCCGGATGCACCGATTGCTGGCGTCGCGAGCGACACTGTGGGGGTGCGATGGGTCGGCGGGTGGCGTGAGGGCAGACTGGATGTCTGTGGAGCGACGCCCGACGAGCCAGCGTGCCGGCACAGGGTCGCGTAGCAGCCATGAATCGGTGCATCCGGGCTTAACCATAGGTGTCGCGCGGTCCACGACCGGGGACGGACCGGATTCCCTTCTTCCAGGATGGGGCTTGAGGTCCGAGAATGCGCAGTGATGTGACGGTACGCGGTCCGAGGATCTCGTTCAGGCGGGCGACGATCTGCGGGGCCATCGTCCGCAAGGAGGTGGCCCACGTCGTGGACTCCGCCCGTACTGTCAGGACTCCGGATTCCCACTTTTCGGGTTGGGTGTGGGCTGCATTCACCTCGCCGACGAACTCCGCCCACCGCGGCATCAACGACGCGATGGACACTTGTTTCTTCCAACCTCGCCGTGTCAGCACCGCATCCAGGACGGCTCCCGCCGGCTGGGGGTCGCGGCCCGATGGGCCGGGTCCGGACCATTCCACATCCTGGGGATCAGGTTGGACTGGTCGCTTGCGGTGTTTGACCGGTGCCACCCCTCTGGCCGCCGCCGCGATCCGTTCGGCGACGTCGGTGCCGGTCGGGTCGTGCGGGCGACGGTACCCATCAGGCCCGGATCCCGAGTCGGACTCCCGTTGGTCACCATCTGGCGGTTCTAGGAACGGCAGGTCGTTGGTGGGGAGGTTGCGCGAAGTCATGACCCAGTCCCCTCACCAGGCGCTGCTCCACTGGCGCACACCACCACTCCGGGCTCCACGTCGTACATTGTCGCGGCCAGATTGTAGGGAAGGTCACGGCGTACTGCGACGGTGACGAGGGCTTGCTCGACCGAGTTCACGGCCTGCACCACCCGGGTACGCCGGTGTTCGTCCAACTCGGCGAAGACGTCGTCCAGGATGAGGATCGGTTCGACGCCGTCGTCGTGCAGCAGGTCCAGGCTGGCCAGCCGCAAGGCCAGGGCGTACGACCACCCCTCTCCATGGCTGGCGTACCCCTTGACCGGTAAATCCCCTAGTGACAAGGCAAGATCGTCTCGATGCGGGCCGACCAGGCACATTCCCCGGGCGATCTCCTCCCCGCGGCGCTGCTCGATTCTGCCGGCCAGGTATTCCCGGACCTCATCGACATCACACGAGGTTTCAGGCGGTACGAATGACGACTGGTACGCCATCGTGGCGTGCGATGGCACAGGGGCGATACCGTCGTAGTTGGTCTCCAGCATGGGGTGGATGTCATCGATGGTGCGCAGCCGGGCGGCGACCACCTGCGCTCCGAGCCGGGCGATCGCCTCGTCCCAAACGTCCAGGGTCTCCTCCGCGCCACCACCCCCGTGACGCTGGCCCCGTCCCGACAGGGCTTTCAACAAGGCTGTCTTCTGCTTCAGCGCCCGGTCGTACTCCGCGCGTACGCCTGCGATCCTGGGCCAGCGGGTGACGACCAACTCGTCGATGAAGGCCCTTCTCGCAGACGGATCCCCGCGTACGATCGCCAAATCCTCCGGCGCGAAGACGACCGTCCTGACCGCGCCCAGAATCTCCCGGGGACGCACGGCCGCCTTGTTCAGTTGGGCCCGGTTGGACTGGCCAGCCCGTATTTCGACGGCCACGCTCAAGCTGCGGTCGTCGCCCACCCCGGCTTGGACGCGCGCGCTGACCGTCGCCATCTCACACCCGGACCGGATCAGGGGCTGGTCTCCCGCCACCCGGTGGGACCCCAGGGTGGCCAAAAAGTGCACCGCTTCGACGAGGTTGGTCTTTCCGTGACCGTTCAGACCCGCGAACACGTTCGTTCCCGCACCCAGGGCCAGGTCGAGGTGCTCGTACGACCGGAAATCGGTCAGCCGCAAATGAGACAGATACACAGGTGCCTAGGTTCTAATAGTGGCGATCGAGGCGAGTCTGTCACATGGCTCGGACATCCAGCAAAACGCGGTGTCAGCGCGGGTGATCGGACAGGTTAGCTGGACAACCTCATCAGCATGATGACGTGGCGGTAATCGGTCGCCGGATCGGAATCAAGATCGGGCAGGGCCGTCACCAGGCAGGGCTTCCCGGACCCGGTAAACGAAATATGCACGTACGTCGAATCGAGAATCGACAAGGCATCCATCAGGTAATGCGGATTGAATCCGGCTTCAGTCAGCGGGGGATCACCGGGTCCAAAGTCGACCACGGCGCTGACCGCCTCGGACGCCTGGGCCTGGTCTCCGCGAGCCGCTTCGAGGGTCACGGACTCCTGGTCGATCCGCATCCGCAGACTGGTGTTCTTCTCAGCCACCAGGGCCACACGGCGTACGGCCGACGCCAAATCCTGGGTGTTCGCCCGTACCGTCAAATCACCGGGGATGTTCATCAGGTGGCGCAACTTGGGGAACTCGCCGTCCAGCAAGCGGGTCGTGATCTGGCGGGTGCCCGACGGACCTTCCGACTCGAATCCGATCAGCCCCTCGCCGACCGACGCCTCGGCCAGCGAAATGGTGATCCGGTCCGAACCGAGCATCGACTTGGCCGTCTCCGCCAGTACCTTCCCCGGTACGAGAGCTGCGGTTTCGCCCACCTCGGACGAAGGATTCCAGGTGATCTCTTTCAAGGCCATCCGGTAGCGATCCGTGGCCAGCAATGACAGGTTGTCGCCGTCGAATTCCACTTTGATCCCGGTGAAGACCGGCAGGAGTTCGTCGCGCCCGGCGGCCACCACAACCTGGTTGACAGCCTTGGACAAGTCGTCGGCGCCGATCCAGCCGGACGCCTTGGGCATCGTCGGCAGGTCAGGGTATTCGTTGACAGGTAGGGTCTGGAAGGCGAACCGGGCGGATCCGCAGACCAGCTCCAACTCGGTGTCGCTGCTGGACAAAGTGACAGGTTTGGAGGGCAGCGAGCGGGTGATGTCGGCCAGCAGGCGGCCGGACACGAGGACGACTCCGGGGGTTTCCACGTCGGCCCTGATTGTTACCTGGGCGGAGGTCTCATAGTCGAAACTGGACAAGGTGACGACATCGGCTTCGGCTTTGATCAGCAGTCCGGCCAGAATCGGAAAGCTGGGACGAAGCGGCAGGCTGCGCGCAGCCCAGGCCACCGCATCAGCCAAGACATCTTTGTCGAGTTGAATTTTCATGGATGCTCCTTGTCCTAGAATCATATCCACGTGTCAATGTCCATGGTACCTGGATCGAATGGTCGGATACCCTGCCCGAGTCTATCGGCTTGAGATCAGGTGCGAAATCCCGGCCCGGATCCTGTTCCCCAGCACCCGGCGGATCAAAACTGGAAACGAATGTGTTTTTTGTCCAGCGTCGGACGCCTCGGCCTGCGATCGAGTCCCACGAAGGGTGGGGGGTATTACCCGAATCCACAAGAACACAGCCGGGTGAAGAAGAAGCTTTGATAGGTCTTCTTTTCGTCATAGTCATCACTGCTGTGGGATCTGTGGATAGCTCGTGTCAGCGATAAGAATAATCTGAATAACATCCATGGGATTCCTGTGGATAAGTCTGTGGAAACTGTGGACAGAGTGTGGACAAGAAAGTCCGGAATGGCCCTGTTGATTCCCGTCCCCAGCCTTTCCACGTATCTGTCCACAGAGTACCGTGGCAATGATCGAAGTAATATCGACTTATATCTTTGCTTCAAAAGGGCAGTTTCCGCGCAAAGAGTAAATAAATTTAGATCATTGTCATGACTGCTATCAGACCGAAAACCTGCTCCATCGCTAGTCAGATGTCAGATAGGTAGCATTCCGACATCATCACTGAGAAGAAAGCATCGTTTTATCAGTGTGCGGTGTGCGAAATAAACAAGGTGTGATGTAATGCAGCCTGATCACACCACGACTCAAGACGTTTGTTGCTTCAGCCGCGAGGTGATTTCGGAGATGGTGTTGAAGATGCCGCGGTCTTGGACCATCATGTCGGAAATCTTGCGGTGGGCGTGCAGGACGGTCGTGTGGTCGCGGCCGAACAGGGCGCCGATCTTGGGCAGCGACAACTCGGTCAGGTCGCGGCACAGATACATCGAGACCTGCCGGGCCAGGGCCACATTGGCGGTACGGTTGGCGCCGATCAGATCGTCGACCGTCAGTCCGAAATAGTGGGCGGTGTGGGTCATGATCATGGCGGCCGTGATCGGCTGGCCGAAGACATCGGGCAGGAGGTCCTTCAGTACGATCTCCGCGAGTTCCAGGTTGACCGACTGGCCGTTCAACGATGCGAAGGCGGTGACCCGGATCAGAGCCCCTTCGAGTTCACGGATGTTGGTCTGAATCTTGGAGGCGATGAATTCCAGCACCTCGGGCGGGACCAGCAACCGCTCGGCGACAGCCTTCTTGCGCAGGATCGCGATCCGGGTCTCCAGGTCGGCCGGCTGGATGTCGGCGATCAGGCCCCATTCGAACCGCGAGCGCAGCCGAGGCTCCAGGGCTTCCAGCATCTTCGGCGGCCGGTCCGATGTCATGACGATCTGCTTTTGGGCATTGTGCAAGGTGTTGAAGGTGTGGAAGAACTCTTCCTGGGTCTGGATCTTCGACTCCAAGAACTGGATGTCGTCCAGCAGCAGAATGTCGACCTCGCGGTACATCGCCCGAAAGTGGGCCGTGCGATTGTCGGAGATGGCGTTGATGAAGTCGTTGGTCATCTCTTCAGTCGAGACGTACTTGACCCTGAGCTGGGTGTAATAGTCGTGGATGTAGTGCCCGATGGCGTGGAGCAGGTGGGTCTTGCCCAGCCCGGAGGCCCCGTAGATCATCAAGGGGTTGTACGACTTGCCCGGGCTCTCCGCGACGGCGACGGCGGCCGCATGGGCGAAGCGGTTGGACGGCCCGATGACGAAAGTTTCAAAAGTGTACTTGGGATTGAGCCGTTCGAGTTGCTGGGAGCGGTCTTTGGCCGACGGCATGGTCGGGATCGACAAGGATTCCACCACCGGCGCCAAGGGGGCGGAGGTCGGGATGGACAGACTTTCGTCGACGACGGTCGAGACCCGTACCAGCGTGTCGAGATAGCTCGAGGCGACCTGTTCGATCCGGGAGCGCAGACGCTGGTCGATCCGGTCGCGGATGAAATTGCTCGGGACGATCAGGTGCAACGTCGACCCGTCGAAGTCGGTTGGCTGAGAAACTGACAGCAAAGCCCGGTTGCCCGGATCGAGCGTGGACAGCAAATGATTCCACAAGGAGATGAGCACGTCCGAGGAGTCGGTCGAGGTCACCTGGGCTCCTCTCATCTGAATGCCAATGCGGTTGTCCACATACTTATCCACATTTGTGAATACATAAACCTGAAATCTTTTGATCGAGGCTGAGCTTTTCTAACAATCCCTAAGATTCACCGTAAACCTTCCATGACCGAGAACACAAGTACGATCAGGA
The DNA here is from genome assembly GCA_009778725.1 of Propionibacteriaceae bacterium. Classification (GTDB taxonomy): domain Bacteria; phylum Actinomycetota; class Actinomycetes; order Propionibacteriales; family Propionibacteriaceae; genus WQYJ01. The sequence goes on along the minus strand of WRFP01000106.1, from coordinate 270 downwards.
CAAAGTCACATGTACGCGGCGTGTCGGCTGGACGACTAGCAAATTATTAGTTTATCGATATGTGACTTAGGTTCTTTATCCGCTGTTTTGAGGCCTGACGAACTTGCTCCACCAGCCTAATTGGCGTATCGTTGCACAGTCGCCTACGTGGCGATGATTCCCCTGTTGACACGCAGCAGGATGGATTGAGAAATGAGTGTGGGAGCCTCTAGTGAGCAAGCGAACCTTTCAGCCAAGCAATCGGCGTCGAAACAGGACGCATGGGTTCCG
>WRFP01000105.1 GCA_009778725.1 Propionibacteriaceae bacterium | reverse complement strand
GAGCGGATGTGGGTGACGCCGGGGGCTCAGAGTCAGTTGGTGCAGCGGGTGTTGGTGCAGCGGGTGTTGGTGCAGTGTCTGTTGGGGGAGTGTCTGTCGGTGTCGGGGGTGTCGGTGCAGGGGGTGCCGGTGCAGGGGGTGCCGGTGCAGGGGGTGTCGGCGTCGAGTCTGTTGGTGCAGGGGGTGTGGGAAGCGATTCCACTGTGGACGGGACCGTTGTCCCGGATTCCGGGGTGGCTAGGTCCTCGAGCGTGGATGGCACCTCTGGGCGGGCTGGCTCGTCGGACTCGTAGGGTTCCGTGAGATCGAGGATGGCGGGTGTGACCGGCTCTGAGGGGTGAGAGCGCCTCGGCTGGAGGGTTGGAGAGTCAGCCGCCTCAGATGCCTCGGGCATGGAACGAGTGGGCTGGGGCTCTGGTGTGGCGTGAGTCGGGGGCTTGTCCACAAGATCGACCGGGGCCGGAGAAGTTTTGTCTTCTGCCGGGGTGTCCACTGAGCCGGGGAGGTCTCGTCCTTCGGGGGTTGGGGCTGGAGGGGTGATGTCGGAGCCGGGATCCGGCTGTGAGAATTCGGTGAGGAGGTCTGACAATGTCATCTCCGCGGTCGGGTCCGGTCGTGATGCGCGGGCGGCATCGGGTTGCGGGGGAACAGTCAGTGGATCTGGTCGCGCGAGGTCCACCAGCGGGTCCGGGTGCGCGGGATTCGTGGTGTCCGGGGTGGGATTGGGCTGGGAGAATTCGACGAGCAGGTCTGACAGCGTGTCGTGAGAGGTCGGGTCTGGCCGTGAGTGGTGGGGAGTATCTGGGGCGGAGGGAGCAGATTCTGCGTTGCCAGGGGCCTGGTCCGACGACGCTGTCTGGGGTGGAAGACCGTGATCTGTCCCGCTGTTGGCGCCAGTGTCGGAGAATGTGCCCTGCAGGGACAGGTCAAGGTACGGGTTGTGCGCCGGTGCGTCCAGGTGGCTACTGTGCTCAGATGGATCTGTGTTCTCGCTGACTGAGGGCAGGTCGGTGCCTGTGCTGCGGGAGGGCAGCGGAGAGGATGGGGCTCCCAGTGACAGGTCTGCGTACGGGTTGTGCGCCGGTGTCTGGGGATGGGTGCTGCGCTCGGCTGGATCAGTGCCCGTGCTGAGTGGGGGCAGGTCAGAGGAGGGACTGGGGGCAGCCGGGGCCGGGTCTCTTCTGCGGGGGGGCGGGTCGAACAACGCGATGCGTGGGCTTCGTGGGGCACGGTCGGAGGAGGCCGTACGGGCGGAACTATCGGAGGATGTGCTGCGGGTGGAACTGTCGGCGGATGTGCTGCGGGTGGAACTGTCGGCGGATGTGCTGCGGGTGGAACTGTCGGCGGATGTGCTGCCGGTGGAACTGTCCGAGGATGTGCTGGGGGCGGAACTGCTCGAGGAAGTACTGCGGGGGGAGATGTCTGGGTTCATGTCCCGGGTGGGTGTGTCGGTGGCCGGGCTCCGTGTGGAGGCGCCTGAACTCGTCGCTCGTGTGGACGTACTGGAGTCTGTGCTGCGTGTGGAACTGTCCGGAAAGGTACTGCGCGCCGACAATGCTGATTCTGCGCTTCGGGTCGACCAGTCTGGTCGTGTGCTGCGTGTGGAACTGTCCGGATAAGTGCTGCGTGTGGGACTGTCCGGATAAGTGCCGCGCGACGCGGACTCGGGCCCCGGGTCCGATCCGCTGGGGGCCACCGGGTCCATGAAGAAACCCGACGAGGAACGACTGGCATGGCTGCGGGGACGCGGTGTCGAACTGGGGGACTCGTCACTGGTGTCCCGAGATGGTGACCGCGGTGTGACACTGTCCTGTGTACGGCGGGTGGTGGTTGGCCAACGCGGTTCATCCTCGGAACGCGGTGTCAGTCGGGAGGTGTCCCGGGAGCTATCTGAGGCAGTACGCGAACTGGGCACACGACTCGTACTGGACCCACTGGTCCCCCCAGATGTCGGCAGACCGGGCGTCAAGGGCTGACGGGTGCTGGCAGATGATGGCCCCGGGCGGGTCCGGGATGGCGCGGAATAGTCGTGGCTGGTGCCACCTGGGGTGACATCCTCCTCCGGGGTGGAGGTCAGCAACGCCAGCACGCGATCGATTTCCTCTTGGCTCGGCAGACCATCGATGTCGGCGCCGGCGGATCGCAGGCTCAGGAATTCATCCATGGGACTCTTGTGAGGCGTGGACCTGGAGGACTGTATTCCGGTGTCCGGACCAGTTTCATTTCGCCCGTCAGACCAATCCATGGCCCTCCTCCTCTCAGTCGCCGGCAGGTCACGCAATACGCATCACCAATACATCTTGGTCGTGCCCCCACCACCATCGAAGATCCATATGGATGTTCACACCCTACGATAGCGAAGGTCGCGGCGTACAACCGAAAATCCCGAGGCTTCGTAGAGATTTCTGGCGATCGTGTTATCCCATTCGACCCAGAGCCGGATGACGGTGACGGCGCGGGTGTCCAGATAGGCCAGACCGGCGTTGAGCAAACGGCGTCCGAGACCGCTTCCAGCGTGGTCGGGATCGACTCCGAGGACGTAGACCTCACCGATGCCGTCTTCGGCTTTCGTCCAGTGGAACCCCACCATCGTGCCATCGATGTCCCGGGCGATCAACAGTCCGGCGGGATCGAACCACGGTGAGGCGATCCGGGTCCGGAAGTCGTCGATGGTCAGCTGGCCCTGCTCGGGATGGGCGGAGAACACACGGGCATTGAGCTGGACGAGTTCGCTGAGGTCGTTGGGGACGTACGCCGAGATGCGCGTCGGGGAAGATGAGGGTTTGGCCGTGTCCGCCAGCGGGGTGGGGGGCCTGTCCATGACGAGCAGTCCGCGTACTGGCTGAAAACCCTGGGCGGCGCAGAATCCTTGTGCGGCGGGCAGGTCACCGAAAGCCCACAGTTCTGTACCAGGGTCCATCCGCGCCAACAGTTGTGTGGCCACATGGTGCCGGCGGTGGGCCGGGGTGACGGCCATCTGGGCAGAGCCATCGGGTGCCACCAGAGCACAGCCCACCAGACGGCCCGCGTCGAAAGCCAACAGGTGGGTGGTCTTGTCCGGACTGAGCGTGGCGTCCTCGTTGAAGGGGAAGATGCCATCGACTGTCTCTGCTTGTCGGGCCAGATCCATGATCGACTCCCAGCGAGTTGTGCTGTCCTGGGCGCCGGGCGGGAGGTCTTCTGCTGAGACGGGGATGTCGTGTCCCTCGATGATGAGCATGACTCTATTTTGCCGTGAATCGGTAGCCGACGTTTCGTACTGTCCCAATCAGGGACTCGTGTTCGGAACCGAGTTTGGCGCGCAAGCGGCGCACGTGGACGTCGACAGTCCGTGTGCCTCCGTAATAGTCGTATCCCCACACCTCGGTCAGCAACTGGTCGCGGGAGAAAACGCGTCCAGGGTGGGTCGCCAGATATTTGAGGAGTTCGAATTCGGTGTAGGTCAGGTCGAGCGGGGCGTGGTCCAGCCAGACGGAATAGGCGGCCTCGTCAATGACCAGCGGGCCGATGGCGATGCGGGTGTCGGCATCATGCCCGGACGCGGTCAAGATGCGCAAGCGGGTGGCCAGTTCGGTCGCGGTGATGGAGTCCATCAGGAAGTCCTCACATCCCCAATCGCGTGAATAGGCGGTCAGCCCGTCCTCGGCCAGAATAGCCACACGGGGTACGACAACTCCTGCTGTTTTGAACATTTGGCAGAGTTTCTTGGCCGAGACCACGTCAGTACGGGCGTCGACAAGGACGATGTCGCACGCCGCCGACGCGCTCAGAACCTGGTCCCTGGGTGTGATGGTCACGACCTGGTGGGGCAGATGGGTCAGGGGCAGGAAGAGGGAGGCCTTGCTGGTGATGAGCAAGACAACCGCCATCTCTCCTCCTTGTTCTGGGTGGAAGACTACCCGGATCCACCGATTCATGGCTACTGTGCGGCAGTGTCCTGCGTCAGATATTCGGTGGTTAAGTGATTCGTTGTCTGGGGCCGGGTTGGCAAGGCGGAGGAGTGAGCGATGGTGGACCCATCGTGACCGACGACAACGCAGTCCAACGTGGGCCCAAGCAGCGAATCATCAACCGAATTTCTGACGCGGGACACTTTGGGGTGGCTACACTGAGGGGATGGCGACGTTCAGCTTCTGGATGATGGTGGTCCTCATCGGTCTGATCGGCGTCGGTGTGGTTTTGTGGCTGGTCTCACTGTTCATCCGCCGCGACACGAAGGAGAAGGATGACGTTTGAGATCGATTCCCGGCTCGCCCCGCGACTGCTGGGCCTGGCGTGGATGCTCGGGCACTGGGAGGGCGCCGGCAACGGACATCATCCCGGCGGCGAGGACTTCACGTACTCGGTGACAGCGGATTTCACGGAGAATGGCGGATCGTACCTGCATTACATCATGCAATGGTTCTCCACTGATGACCAGGGGCGTCCGGTCACGTCTCTCGGCATGGAGACGGGGTTTTGGCGTCCGGATCCCGACGGCGGGCTCGAGGTTCTGATCGTCCATCCGGAGGGGATCGCCGAGATCTACGTCGGCACCATCGAGGGGGCCAAGATCGAACTCACCACTGACGTTGTCGCTCGTACTGTGTCTGCTGACATTTCCGCGACGGGCGGGCACCGGTTGTACGGAAATGTCGAGTCGGACCTGTTGTTCGCCTACGACCGTGGGACGGCCGCGCATGATCTCCAGCCGTACTTGTGGGCCCGGCTGGCCCGGGCCTGAGCCGACATGAGTGCTGTCCTCGTCGACACTGGGATCGACCGGGGGATGCCCTGGCATTACGGCGATCCGCTGGGCGAACAGCGCCGGCTAGAAGATGGCACCGGCGTGGTCGACTTGTCAGTACGAGAGGTGGTACGGCTGACCGGTAGCGGTCGCGACAAGGTCCTTCACCTGCCCGGCACCCTGGAAAAGAGTGATCTTGAGCGTGGTGAGACCGCTTCCACGTACATCTTCGATACCGAAGGACACATTGTATTGTCTCTAGCACTGGTGAATGGTGGGGATGCCCTGTGGGGATGGACCGAACCAGGGTACGGCCAGGTGCTGGTCGACCGGCTCAACCAGACGGGGTTGTCGATCGATGTGACACCCGAACTGTGTCCAGATATCGCGGTGGTGTGGGTCGGGCATGCTGTGCCAGATCATGAACCGGGATGTGGTGTTCGCTCGGGCACACCCGACTGCCTGGGTGGATCGGAGGTGTTCGTACCCCGGAATGAGATCGATGCCGTGCTTGGTGCCGGTGCTCGGGCTGGGTCCTGGGCTTACACTGCCCGCCGGATCGCTGCCGGTGTTCCCCGGTTCGCAGTGGACTTCGATAGCCACACCTACCCCGGTGAGCTTGGGGTGCCGTATCGGAGACTGGCGTGGGATGAGGAGCGTGATCGCGAAGCACCACCCAGGCGGCTGGTCCGGCTGCATCTGGATGGGTCTGACGAAGTTTTCTTGGAGCCCGGGGTACCGCTGGTTGTGCCGTCCTCACCGCATACGCCGGTCGGGGTCGCCGGTTCCATGGCCTATCACTATGAATGGGGGCCCATCGGGCTCGGCCTTGTCCAGCGGGAGGTCGCCGATGGATCAACTCTCATTGCCGACGGAGTGGCCGCGCGCGTCGAAGCACTCGTGGGTGGCGGGTCCTGACAGGGGTTAGTCCGGATTCAGGGTCAGTTCTTCTCCGGGGTGAACTCGTTCTCATAGGACGTGCCCCGGGCGCGGTCCCAGGATTCGTGGATTTCGCGTTCGGCATGGGCGCGGCCCACCCAGATGGCTCCTTCGACGGATTTTCCGGGTTCGAGGTCCTTGTAGACGGAGAAGAAATGCTCGATCTCCAACAGGGTCAGGTCTGGCAGGTCCGTCAACTCGCGCACATTGGCCTGGCGCTGATCGGCAGTGGCAATGCACAAGACTTTGTCATCCCCGCCTTTTTCGTCGGTCATCCGGAACATCCCGATCGCCCGGCACTCGATGAGAGCTCCGGGGAAGGTGGGTTCCTGCAGGATCACCATCGCGTCGAGCGGGTCACCGTCCTGGCCCAGGGTACCTTCGATGAAACCATAGTCATTAGGGTATTGCGTCGATGTGAACAAGGTGCGATCCAACCGGATACGCCCGGTGTCATGGTCCATCTCGTACTTGTTCTTGGTTCCCTTCGGAATCTCGATGGTCACGTCAAAACGTAAGACGGGCTCCATGTGAGGGGCCTTGAAACTGGCCACTTTGCCTCCTTGCGACTCATTCGATATCGATATGTGAATTCCCCAAGCGCGGGAGATGACGAGTGTTGCCCCGTCAACTGTGTGACAGTCTAGCGTTTCCATCGTCCCCACGGTCGATAAAGAAAGTGAGTGGACGAAATTGTTGCTGATAAAACCCGAATCCGCTGATTGGTTTCGTACTACCATGGCTAAGTGAGGTGAACATGGCAGACAGGCACTACACACCTGAATCGGCAACCTCATCGGCACCGCCATCGGTTCCCACATGGCGCTTAAATTCAGCAACGCCTTCATCCGTACTGTTTTCCTCATCGGGGGCTGACTCATCTACGGAACCCTCCGACTCTACGTGTGAGGGGGACTCTACGTCCTCGGGAGGGTCCTCGACTCCGTGAAAGTAAGCTTCACCACCCGCCATCCACATGAGTGTCCCGGGAATGAACAACAGGATCGCGGGGATGAGCGCTAGGGGAAAGACTGATGCCATCCACAGGGCGTAGATCGCAGCAAGTGCGATTGTGATTGTGTAGACCCACCGCGTCCACATGCGGCGCAACAAGGTCAAACTACAGGCAATACCCACAATTAAGGACGGTATGACGAACCATGTGGGGCCGATGAATAATTCCAGGCGACGCCAATCCTCGGTGTCAGATTTGTCGAGTACGGAAGACGCGGTCATGACAATGCCAAATATAAACAGTGGAATCACAATCACTGCGTTGATCACAATGACCCAGATCATCGTCTTCGGCCATGGTTTTTTCGCCATGGGCTTACCTTACGGCAACACGGATGCCACAGGGGACGGTACGGATTTCTCCGGCGCCGCCGCTGCTCATGTCGGCGACGGTCGAATGTTGAGCCAGTGGTGACGGTCGAAATCGCCGACGCAAGGGTGCTTGACGAAATTACGACAATAAGTTGTACGGCGGTGGTACGTCAGGGACGATGGTCCGTCAAATCCCAGATCTTCTCAAGCGGAACAAGGGTCTACAGATCAGCAACATACAGCGGTACTGTCCTATCATCACCAAGGCTCTGGGTTGGTCTGGCGTGTGAGTCATGCCCAGGGGCAGGAAGCCGCCAGAAGGAGTGCTGCTGAGCCTCGTTCTCGGAGGTTTCCTGTCCACGCCAGGCTGCCATTCCAGTCTGTCAAATGCCCTCCGACCAGCCACACTTCAATCCAGGTCAAGTGATCTGGTCGGCCGGGGGCATCGGTGATGTAGTACGACGGCGAGTAAGGCGCGCTCTCCGCTCTCGGCAACTGGTAGGTGACGACCCACCATTCGTGACCCTTTTCCAAGCCATCACCGATTTTTACTTGTGCACCGACTAGTTCTTGTTGCGTGATATCGGAGAATCCCCACGTGTCGATGATTTTCTGCTTGGTCGATGGTGTCAGTTGGCCGCACCCGAGATCCCTGGTGATGACGGTGTTGCTGGTTGCAATGATTGGTTGTGTGGGTTCCTGTGTCTGGTCAGCCGGCGAGCAACCAGACATGAACGACAGTCCGGTTAGGCAGGCAGCGCCTAACAACACAGAAAAAAGCTTTCTCATATCAAGAGTATGCCAGACCATCCTGAGAAACTGCGATCAGCTGGCGGCGGCCGCGAACGCTAAAAAACCCGGTCTCACGTGGAGGACCGGGTCGGTGATACTTACGATACCAGGCTGAGCAGGTTCATGGCGGTCGCCCGAGTTCAATTTTGAAGTGCAACGGTGACGCCGGGTATTGATTTTAGTTGGTTCGTGAGGTAACGGGATTCAGACGAGGGACCAGGCGTTGTCGGCGGTGATGCTGACGGAGCGGGCGCCG
>WRFP01000104.1 GCA_009778725.1 Propionibacteriaceae bacterium | reverse complement strand
GAGGATACGATATAGTTCTTGACGCCGGTCATCCGGCACATCAAATGGCCCCGTAGCGCAGTTGGTTAGCGCGCCGCCCTGTCACGGCGGAGGCCGTGGGTTCAAGTCCCATCGGGGTCGCCAGGAGTCAGCAGATGGCTCATTCGGCCAGGTAGCTCAGTCGGTAGTAGCGCATCCCTGAAAAGGATGAGGTCGTCGGTTCGATCCCGACCTTGGCCACTCAACCCCTCACACCCTGGACACCACCTTCCCCTGATTCGCAGCAGTACGTCAGGTACGTGAGGTGTCGATCGGCGCCCGGTGGCAGCCGTCAGGATTTCAGCACCCACACGATGCCCATGCTGTTGTCCATGGCAACAACGTGATCACCGGCTATCGTCGCAGTCAGTCCGGCGGGCAGGTCAGTTGTCAACACAGGCTGAACAGTGTCTGCATCCAAACCTGTCACCTGAAGTCCATCTGACACGTAGACCGTCGAAGTTCCGTTGACCGAGATGACGCCGACCATGCCAGCGTTGGCGCCGTCCCACATGATGGTGCCTGTCGACAGGCTGAACGCGGCCAATGACTCAACGCTGGACAGTTCTGTGTGATAGGCCCACATGGCAGAACCAACCTGGCCTGCTGCGAGTTTCGGAAGTAGATGAGAAGGAGGGTTGAGCAGTACGTTGACCGAGGTGTCGAAGACTTGTTGACCGGTGTCCCAGGAGTATCCGACGAGATGACTCTGGTTGCCAGACTCATCCTGCAAGAACACATAGACAGACGAATCTTCGCTGAACGACATCAGACCTATGGGTGTGATGACAGGACCAATGGCCTGGCCGGTTGTGGTGTCCACTTGTTGGTACGTCATGGGGCCCCCGCTCCTCATCTCGCACAACACGTGGTCTGCAGTTGGGCCGTCAGCCTGGCTGCAGCCGGATCCGAAGGGGGCAGGTGCACCGGTGTGGAAATCGCGAATGCCATCGACGGTGTTGATCCAGGTGTAGTCGCCGAAAACAGCGACCGGAGAATCAGTATTCCCCGTCGCAATACCGGGCCCTTGCCACAGACACGGTCCCAGCGTCATGTCCCGTGCACAGCCAGTGTCTGCGTCGGATGTAGCTGATACATCTTGGATATAGACGATGCCGCCTCCCACCGCCACAACCGTGTCACCTGCCGTGAGATCGGTGTCTGCGGTGACAGATCCGGATGTGGCGTCGATGACCTGGACGTGGACAGTGCCATCGGGATTGTCTTGGGTGGTCACAAGTCCTTCTGTACTGGGGTAGAGCCCACAACCACTGGTCGCGATCCACGGAACGGATAAGGTCTCGGCGTTGACGGCGGTGAGCATACAGGTACCCGAGCCATCGTCCATGGGTATCGAAATCACAGCGATGTTGTCCGTACCCGAGTCCGTCACCGAGGCATCGTTGGACAATGTGAGTTGCATCATGGACCAGGTGCTCCGTACGCCTGATGGATCCACAGATGGAACTCCAGTCGGCGCCGCGGGAATTTCAGTCGCTTCGGAGGGAAGTTCAGTCGTCACAGGAGCTTGTGGCACTTCCGGCTTGGAGAACAGCCCGCCCAGCCCGAAAACCAGTCCAGCCACGACCAGTGCCACCACCACGATGCCGACACCGACAGCGATCACCCACCCAAGCCATGGACGCCGCACAGGCGAGGGGCCTTGAAGGACAGTCGGGTTGTCTGGCGATGGGAGGGGACTCCACTGGGGAGGGACTTGATTGACCCAGGGCGGAACCTGACTGGTAGGGGGCGGAACTTGATTGCCTACAGGTGGGACTTGACTACTCGTCAGTGGGATCTGATTGGCTGGGGGCACGAAGTCGGGCCCCGGTTCGTCCTGCTGTCGATCCCACCAGGATTCGTTGTCTGGCATGCCGTTAGTCTATAGCCCGAATGCACCGATTACTGGCGTCGCGAGCGACACTGTGGGGGTGCGATGGGTCGGCGGGTGGCGTGAGGGCAGACTGCACGTGAAGTTGAGCGACGCCCGACGAGCCAGCGTGCCGGCACAGGGTCGCGCAGCAGCCATGAATCGGTGCATTCGGGCTATGGCATGATTGTCGCCGTGACGGCGCACCCATTCAGCCGGGACATGGTGTTTCAGCCGGCTTTTAGGACCCAGAGGGTGTTTGTATCGGCGTCGAAAGCAACGACGTGATTGCCGGATATCCTCGCGATCAGTCCGGCGGGTATGTCAGTTGTCAGCACCGGCTGGACCGTGTCCGCATCGAACGCAGTCAACTGTGATCCATTCGACACGTACACCGTGGAGTGTCCTTCAACTGAGGTGGCACCGACCAAATCAGCGTTGGCTCCACTCCACAGCATCTGCCCCGTCGACAGGCTGAACGCGGCCAAGAAGTGGGTCTGGGACGCATCGGCGTACTGGGCCCAGAACGAGTTCCCGAATTCTGAGACATTGTCTCCGTCTGGCTTGTAGCATTCGCCAGAGCATAAATTCGCGTCGACGGTGGTGTCGAAGACCTGCTGACCGGTGTCCCAGGAATAGCCGATGAGATGACTGTGCGTGTCAGACACATCTTGCAAGACCACATAGACCTCGGAGTCATCACTGAACGACAAGAGAGCCATCGGAGTGATCGGGGGACCAATCGCCTTACCTGTTGTGGTGTCCACTTGCTGGATGGTTTCCAGGCCACCGCCCCAGGTTTCGCATAAGACACGGTCCACGGATGGACCATCGCCCTGGTCACAGCCGGAGTCAAACGGTGCCCGGGCGCCAGTACGCAGGTCACGGATGCCATCGTCGGTGTTGATCCAAGAATAGTTGCCAAAGACAGCAACCGATGTATCCTGCTCCCAAAAGGTGTTGCCCGGCCCCTGCCACAGACACGGTCCCAGTGTCAGGTCTCGGGCACAGCCCGTAGCCTGCACGTCAGGGGAATCACCCGATTCGAATTGTGTGTAGAGCAGACCACCTCCCACCGACATCTCCGACTGATCGACCCGGATGTCTGCGCTGGCCGTGACGGTCCCAGTCATGGTGTCGACAACCTGGACATGTTGCGTGTCACCGTCACCAAACTGGATGATCACCAGGCCTTCCGCCGTCGGGTAGAGCCAACAGGCGCTCGAGATGGTCCACAGCACCGATAAGGTCACCTCGTCGACGGCTGTGACTGCACAAGCAGTCTGGGCCTCATCCAAGCTCGTCACTACCAAAGCAATGTCCTCGACTCCAGAGTCGAGCACCACTGTGTTGTTGTGAGGCAGGGCTGTGTTGTTGTGCACAGTCAGACCCATCGACGACCACATACCCGCAGAGCCCGGCACAGCCGACGACGGAACTCCACTCGCCACAGCGGGCGACGATCCAGGCGACTGGGTGAAGAACCCCCGAAGCCCCCAGATCCCACCCGCCACAACCAGTGCCACCACCACGACACCGATCCCGATCATCCACCCAAGCCGGGCTCGCCTAGTGGACGAGCGATTTGGAGGTACCGTCGAAGTTCCCGGCACCGGGGCGCGTAGCAGCCACGGCTCGATGGATTCGGGCTCAGGTGGATAGTTGGTGTTCGCAGGCGGCACGTGACCGACCGGAGGCTGACCCTGACCGGTCGGGGGTACGAACGCAGGCCCCTGTCCGTCCTGTTGCGGATCCCCCCAGGTGTCATTGTCTGGCATCCTACAAGCATATAGCCGCTGAGATGGAGCTGATTGTTAATGGTTCTGGTCATGGGTGTAGTGACGAGTTTTTGTGGTGTGACAAGGTAATATTGTCTGATGTAGGGTTAGTTGTTGCCTGACGGGGTGGTTGTGGTTGGGAAGCGGATGACTTTGAACGGCTTTGGTGTCGACAGATTACGGATGGTACGAATGTCCGCTGTACCATCAGCCGGGTATCGGTCATGTGTTCAGTACCCACAGGGCGCTTGTCTTGTGATTCAGGGCCACAGGGCGACCACCAGACACCGTCACAGTCAGATCACTGGGCATATCGACTGTCATCACCGGCTGGACAGTGTCAGCGTCGAACGCTGTCAACTGAGTGTCATTCGACACGTAGACCGTGGACTGTCCTTCAACCGAGGCGATTCCGACCATACTGGCACCGGCGCTGTTCCAGAGCAGATCGCCTGATGTCAGGCTGAACGCGGCCAGCCCTTCAGTACCAGACGGATCTGTATACCAGGCCCAGAAAGCTGACCCGGCTTGCCCGGCGGCGAGTTGTGGCATCGGGGCTCCGGGTTGGTCGATGAGAATATCGACCATGGTGTCGAAGACCTTGTCACCGGTGTCCCAGGAATAGCCGACAAGGTGACTTTGTGTGTCGGTCTGATCCTGCAAGAACACATAGACCGACGAATCATCGCTGAACGACATCAGAATGATCGGAGTGACGACAGGACCAATGGCCTTGCCTGTTGTGGTGTCCACTTGCTGGTACGTCATCGGGCCTTCGCTCCGCGTTTCGCACAGGGCGCGGTCCTTGGTTGGGCCGTCAGCCTGGCTGCAGCCGGAACCGAACGGGGCACGGGCACCAGTACGCAGATCGTGAACGCCATCGTTGGTATTGATCCACGAGTAGTTGCCGAAAAGATCGACTGTGCTATCAGTTCCCCAGGTGACGTTACCTGGCCCCTGCCACAGACACGGTCCCAGCGTCATGTCCCGGGCACACCCAAGACCGGGATCAGCCTCACCTGAATCGGCAATATCCGAATGAGACTGTGTGTAGACAATGCCGCCCCCCACGGCCGCAACTGCGCCTTGTGATGCGAAGTCTGTGCTGGCGGTCACAGTCCCGGTGGCAGTGTCGATGACCTGGATGTTCAGTGTGTCATCGGTGTTGACGTGCATGATCACCAGACCTTCGGCGCTGGGGTAGATCGCACAGCCGCTGGACGTGGACCACAGGATGGACATGGTCGTCACGTTGACGGCTGTGACCGTACACCTGCTCCATTGATCATCCACCGGTGTCGAAATCAACGCGATGCCGTCAACGTCCGAGTCGTACACCATACTGTTGCTGGTAGTCGTAGGCAGTTGTATCGACGACCACGTGCCCGGTGCGCCTGGTGCAGCCGATGAGGACACTGCTGACGGTCCTGTGGCAAGCCCAGTCGCTTCACCAGCCGGTGCCACCGGTGAGGGAGGAAACAGCCCACGCACTCCAAAGGTCACCCCAGTCACGACCAGCGCCACCACCACGACACCAATCCCGATCACCCACCCGAGCCGCCCACGCCGGACCGAAGAACGGCCTTGAACCCCGGTCGGATTGCCCGATGGCTGGAGTTGAGTCAGGTGGGGCGGAATTTGCCCAACCTGGGGGGGAACTTGATTGGCCTGGGGTGGGCCTTGATTGGTCGGGGGTACGAAGGCTGGCCCAGATCCGGGCTGTTGCGGGTCCCCCCAGATGTCGTTGTCTGGCATGCCACAAGAATATAGCCCGAATGCACCGATCGCTGGCGTCGCGAGCGACACTGTGCCGGTGCGATGGGTCGGCGGGTGGCGTGAAGGCAGACTGGACGTCTGTTGAGCGACGCCCGACGAGCCAGCGTGCCTCCACAGGGCCGCGCAGCAGCCATGGATCGGTGGATTCGGGATAAAGCACAATTGTCAGTCCTCGCGTGGGAGCGGATTACCCCCAGTTGGAGGGGCAGATGCTAGCATGAGCTTGCGTGTGAAAGGACCTCCCCATGGCAAGAGTCAAGCGTTCGGAGGCTGCCAAGGCGGCCCAGCAGAAGCGGCCTGGTACGGTGAAAACCGACAATACCGTCGCCCCTGCTGCCAAGGACAGCAGCACCAGTCCCGAGCCTGTCGCCACGGATCCGGCGACCACCACGACTGCTCCAGTGGACGAGCCCAAACCGGCGGCAGACCCGAGGGACACCACCATCCGTACTCTCCAGGTCGGGCTGACCGTCGTCAGCCTGGTCGCCATCGGACTGGTCGTGGCGTTGGTTCTTGTTCTGTCCAAGGGTGGATCGCCGACGTCATCGAGTTCTGTCCCACCCACCCAGGCCACATCGACCCCGACCTCCTCGGCCACACCGGTGTATTTCACCCAGTACGTCTCGGTCAATCCGAACGTCAAGCCCGGCGCGATCGTCGTGGAGATTCACAGTGACTACCAGTGCCCCTGGTGTCAGCGCGCCGAAGAAATCTACGGGCAGGCCCTCAGCCAGCTCAGCCAGTCCGGCGACATCGATCTGCGCATCCACATCCGCACCCTGATCGGCGACCAGGTCATCAAGAACGACTCGTCCGAACGAGCCGGCCGAGCTGCCTTGTGTGCCGACAAGGTCGGAGACTTCTGGGCCTACCACTCCACTGTCTTCGCCAACCAACCCGCGGAAGGCGTCGGCTACACCGACGACCAGTTGCGGACAGATTTCGCCGCCCAGGCCGGTATCACGGGTCAGGCCCTGACCGACTTCCAGACGTGTTACGACACCGGGGCCACGTCCGCTGAGATCACCGCCATGGAACAAGAAGGCGTCCAGGGCGGCATCAACGCCACACCCACCTTCCTGGTCAACGGCATCCAGGTTCAGTTCGACCTCCAGCAGAACGGTGGTACGGCCCAACCGATCAGCGTGGATTCACTGCTCTCGGGTCTGAAGCAAGTCACCGGTCAACAGTAGGAACCCGCCACCTTCAAGCAGTTTCACCGTCCTGTGAGGCTTTCTCCTGGGTACGTGGCCCCCGCAGGTACGCCAGGTCCCAGCGACGGATCTCGTCGAAGTATCGCTCCCGTACATCCTCGCGCGACAGCGACACATCGTGGAGAGCTCCTTGCAGCCGTACCAGCGTGACATGCCATCCCAACAGGTGAACCCTGGAGGCGATACGGTCCACGTCCAAGGCCATGTCAGTTGACATTGCTTCCTCGGTCCACTCTCGCGCATCCGACGACCGTGCCGACGTGACGACCAGAACCGGACAATCGATACGAAGGCCCGCGCCCACGCGGTCATGGCCATTGACGACCGCCCTGACCCACCCGGGGCGCAGGGGCTGTGAATCGACCCGCTTCAGGCCCAGGTCATAGTCCCATTCCCCGTGGTACAGCGTGTGCAAAGACCGTCCGTACACGTCGTTCTCCACCGTGGGAAGGACCATTGTCGGGGACGCCACCGCCAGGCCTCTGACGATTGGCGCCGTCATGGCCCGGAACAAGGCCGATCCCTGCATGTCGATCCACGGAGCGTTCAGGAGCACCCCGACGAAGGTCTTCGGACGGTCACAAGCGAACAGAGCGGAGAGCAGACCACCAGTCGAATGGCCATAGATGACGAGCTTCGAATGGTCCTGACGGATCAGGTCGACACAGGCGTCCAGTTCCTCGTAATAGTCCTCGATGTCTTCCATGTACCCGAACAGTTCCCCCTCTTGGAGGCTGCGGCCATAGCGGTGCAGGTCGACGGCATAGAAGTCGTACCCCAACTGTTCGAAGAAGTCGGCAACATGGCGCTGGAAGAAATACTCATTCCATCCATGGATATACAGCACGGCGCGTTCATGGCGTGGCGGATGCTGGCGGATCAGCGTCGCCAGCAGGTGGCCTGGACCCTCTTCGGGTAGATGGGCTCGCGACACCATCTGATAGGCGCGGATCTCGAAGCCGTCGAGCAAAGGATCGGGACCCCATTCATCCCAGTACGAGTCCCCTGCCACGACATCACTGTCTGTGTGGTCGTCGGCCAATCCGAATTCCTCGCGGACATCCGGTTTGGGCCCCAATGTCGTCCGCCATTTGGAAATCATCGAAGCGAGGCCGGACCGGGATGCCTTGATATCCATAGCACTCCTCCACGATTCGGGTAGTCACGCAATCCAATCGATGCGAACGCATCAAGGGAACTTGTCGGCTTCTTCTCAACGCTCGGTTTCGAAGTCGTCTCGATCTTCCACATCCTCGTCTTGGGTGAATTCCTCGGCGAGATCGGCGTATGCCGCGGGAATATCATTCCCCGCGCCTTTTCGCAGTTCTTCCTCAAGCGAAGCGAAATCAGTCGAAATGGACCGATACTTCAATTCCCGGGCTACTTTTGTCTGCTTTGCCCTCTGACGGCCGCGCCCCATAGGGTCAGCCTCCTTCACT
>WRFP01000103.1 GCA_009778725.1 Propionibacteriaceae bacterium | reverse complement strand
GCACATCGCCGTCATGGGCCGCTGGTCAACCCCGCGTGAAGCCGCCTCCCTGACCCTGTCCCAAGCCCTGTCGATGACGGTGGTCTTCATCCTTTTCGCCCTGCCCGGCGGGATCCAGATGCCTACGACAACAGTCGACTGGATTTGGATGGTCTACCTGGCGGTCCTCTGCAGCGCGGCGGCCCTCCTGATCCAAACCTGGGCCCAAGCCCACATGGATGCCAGCAAGGCAGCCGTCATCATGTGCTCGGAACCCTTGTGGGCGACCTTCTTCGCCATCCTCTTCGGCGGTGAACGCCCCAGTTGGCTGTTCGCCATCGGCGCCTGCGCCATCCTGGGGGCCATGTACCTGGTGATCAAGCCCCCGCGACCCACGTCGGTTCACACCTGACGAGGAGGCCTTGGCTCATGCTCCCGCGGATCAGTAGTAGGGGGTTTCCAATCAGCCCTCGGTGTGATCCGGACAGTGTCCCAGAGGTTCTGAGTCTCAGGTGCCCCGGCTGGCGCCGGGGAAGCCAGGACAGCCCCCAGGTCAGACAGTTTCTTCTCCAGAGCCGCGATGCGTTGCTCGTGTGCGTACCCACCACCGAAGCTGTTACTGGCCTGGACACCTGACGGCACGGCGGTCGTGCGTGACCCTTTGATGAAGCGGACATACCCGGCAACCAGGCAGATGGCCAGAGCAACCCCGATGACTGCCAACCGCAAGTACGGCAGCGTGGCATCCCAGGCGGCGATCCCCGACCACACGAGCAGACCGAGCCCGGCGAGCAGCATCCCGTCCGGAATCACCGTCCAACGCCTCAGGACCCACAAGGAGACAGCCATCAACACCGTCGCCATGACGACATAGAAGACTGACGTGGCGACAGAGTATAGATCCATGGCATGTTGATAAGCCACGTAAGACGGTGATGTGGGCGAATAGGAGTCAGGATCCGGGGGTTGCTTCCACCCGACGGCAGTCCAGAAGACGTAGACAAACGACACAATGCCCACGGCGAGGAAAAAGGAGAAGATTCCCTTCAGGAAGCCTCCGGCCGGTGAGGACGAGTTTTGAGTGAGAGACATTGTCTCATTCCTTTCGTGTGGAGATGTCATGAGGAGATCTGGTCTGACGGCACGACCTGTGCGCCGTCGGGCACACTGTCGTAGGCCAACTGTTTGTCGAAGTGCCGGGCTGCGTAGTTGTACAAGGCTGAGATGCCGAAACACACGGCCGCGCCACCGAGGAAGGCCACGACGCGAGTGATCGAATTGACCGATCCAAGATCGACCGTCACCAGTTTCAGGATACAAGCCACGACCACGATCAGGCCATAGAGCCGCAGCGGTTTGACCCGGGACCACAATCCCAGACCCACGATGACCAGCGCCACAGCCATGCCGGCCAGCGAGGTCGGGTAACCCCACGGCCACCAGGCCTGACGGTCGATGAACCAGTCGTACGGGGTGAGCAATCCCACGACCGTCACCGTCAAGGCAATCCCGCTCAGGACCTCGACATCGGTCTTGGGCGGTATCGAGTGTGGCGTCCTCGCGGCATAGGACGTGGCCCGGGCGGCCACACGAATCCGGTCGACCATGATCACGATCAGCCCAAGACCGGCCAAACTGGCCAAGACTAGGGTCGTAGTCGCAGCTGTCCCGATTACCCCAGAACAATCGACCGAAGTCTTGCAGGTGTCAAGGTTCCAGCCGGTGGTGTACGCGGTGCCCGCCATCACCATGGTGACCATCACTTCCACAAGTCGGAAGAACATGTCCATGCCCGCAGGAGCACGCCCGTACCGGCCCGGAGCCCTGGGGTAATATCCCTGGACACCAGATGGGGCCAGCCAAGGCTGGTACACAGCACTGACGGCCGCTTGAGCGCGACCGGACCCTGGAGAAGACATCGTCCACCCAGCGGCGAGCAGAGCCTCACTCCTGGGCAGCTTCGGTACGAAATGCACCGCGAGCAGGGCGAGGACCGTGATGGCGACGATCAGCCCGGTGGTAAAAGTAATGTTGCTGGTCTTCAACACGATGATCACGGACACTTCGCCGGCGAGGAAGACTGCCACGATCAGGCCCGACACGTACTGCTGAGACGAGGAGGCAGGCAGGACCCACCACAGCAGATAGGCCAACACGAGCAGGACCGCGAGGTAGCCGAGCGACGCCCCCACAGTCCAGCTGTGTGTCAGCGATTGATACCCCAACCCGGGGACGAGCATCATGGCGGCGTCGGCGATCAGGGCCGCGCGAGCGATCCACAAGGACGCCGACGACTTGCCCGCCCAGGCCACCAGAAGGTACACAACGGCCAGCGCGCTCAGCCACGAGCAATTCAGACTGCTGACGGTGAAGCCCAGGAGCGCCGACATACCCTTGGCCCGGACAACGAGATTCACCATCAGCATCGCGGCAGACACCAAGGCCAGCGGGATGAAGGTGGCGTACTCAAGATAAGCCCGCATGTCGAGACGGCGCCCCGCGATAGTGATGACAAGGACGGGCAGGAAAGCCAGGACCAGCGTCACAACCAGGGACACCGGAATCGTGCGCGGATCCGACCAGATCCAGTGGGAGGCCAATCCCAACCGGTTGGCGGCCAGCTTGGCCACCAGGATGGTGACACCCTCGATGAGCACAGCCGACCACAAGACCGTGTTGAACACGGCGAACACAGCCATCGTGGTCCGATTCTTGACTCGCGCGCAGGAGACGAACAGCAAGTACGCGATGGCCGTCGCCCCCAGGAACTGGACGAGGAACCCTGCCGTGATCAGCGCGAGCGGCAACTCGGAATTGAATCCCGGACCGGTACCCATGAAGCGGGCCCACATGGTTGAGATCGAGAAGACGACCATGACCTGGGAGGCGAACAGGCCGAACCGGTACATCGAGCGAACCCAGAGCAGGTTGGTCACGATGATGGCCACTGTGGCGACGATCTGGTAGACGATAAGGAGAATCAGCTTGTCATCCGACATTCCACCGAGGAGGGCCGCAGCGATGGAGAGGACCATTCCAGCATGGGCAAGACTGGCAATGAGCACCGATTGCACGTGCTTGGACACCCACATGCTGGCGACGATCCACACAGCCAACAAGGAGAAAGCTGAGATGTCGTTCAGAGCGTGGAAGTACAGGTGGGTGACCAGGATCGAGATGAAGATTCCGCCGATTCCGGTCCCGATCAGGGCACGAGTCATCACCGAGGAATGCCGCGCGTTGAGGACGTACCCCAAGACCCCCACAGCGGCGCTGATGGCGAACATGAGGACGATCTTGACCGGATCGCTCAGACGCGGCACGACAAGGATGCCGAGGAAGACCAGCCCGATCAGTCCCAGGACGGACGCCAGGATCGGCAGGAGGTTGTGACCGAAGAAATTCTCGTTCATCTGGAAACCCTGGCGAGCAGGGGCAGCCTGGGCTGGCAACGGGGTGCCCCAGGCGGGCTGTGGCATGGGTGGTAGTGCCGAAGGCGGGTAGGCGGGCAGGCCCGGAGCCACAGGCCCAGGAACGACCGGAGTTGGCTGCCATGCCATGGGTGGAACCGGGAAAACTGGGGCGGCAGGGGGCACCGGGAAAACTGGGGCAGTAGGGGGCACTGGGAAAACTGGCACGGTAGGCGGCATCTGAAAAACGGGTACGGCGGGGGGCACCGGGATAACGGGTGCGACGAGCGGTTCGGCGCCAGGAGGCTCAGCAGTCGACGGCACCGTCACGGCAGGACTTGAATCCACGACAGCACCCTGACTCACCGGCGGCAGTGCCTCGGGCACGGTGGAGGTCGGAATAGCCGAGGATGACAGATCAGGGATCTCAGGAGCAGGCAGAACACTGTCAGGGCCGTACTGAGGTGTCGGCGGTGTCGTGACGACCGTCTCGGCGGCCACCGAACTGGTCGGCGCACCAACCGGTCCGTCAGCTTCAGGCACACCGACGGATTCCACAGGCACGGGTGTGGTTTGCCCGGCAACGGTAGTGTGCTCACCCAATGAACGCAATTTCTCCAGGCGGGGTCCAAGACTGCGAAGTTCGGCCGACAAGGAGACCAACTGCTGACGGACGACGGGCAGTTCCGAGTGCATGGAGGACACTTCGGCACGGGTCCGGAGGATCTGGACGAGAATGACGATGACAAGGATGAGGGGAACGAGAGCGAGGATCACTCCCAGCGCGATGATGGCACTCATCATGACTCCTGAGGTTTGTTGGTGAACATGGGCATGAGGTCGTCGATGTCGAAGGAGGCGGCGATCTTGGTCCGGCTGGCGGACAACAGGCGGTAGTGCTGAGAGATGATGTTCTGCTCGATGATGAAAGTTCCGTTGTCTGCTACCACTTCCCACCACGGGTTTGTCCCGGTTTGCCCCGTCACCACGGGTTGGCCGGAACGGGCCAGGGCCGGGATCATCTCCGCCGGGGACCCCCCGAAAGCCCACGACAACACTGGCGACGACGCGAAGACCGAGCACAAGGCCACGGCTCCCATCCATCCGAGGGTCCGACGACCCTTCTCGATGTCCACCAGGGTTTTCTTCGACAGCCCCACCGCGTAAGCCATCTCTTCCTGGTTGAGGCCAGCCTCAGTACGGACCAGTCGCAACTGCGCATCACAGACAGCGATGAATCGTTCTCGCTGATCATCCATGGCAATTCCTTCCCAGATAGTGTAAATTTACACCATTTGGGATGAACACTCAATGCCTTGTTTGCGAGCGAATCCCCACACATCCGATCACCGGGCAGGGTTATCCCCGAATGCACCGATTCATGGGTCACCGCACGTCGTACACATCCAGGACGGAGAAGTTGGCGTGGGCGCGCGACGGGGTCGGGCCGCGCTGGCCCTGGTAGTGCGATCCCGCCTGGGCGGAGCCGTACGGATGCCCAACCGGGCTCGACATCTCGAAGAAGCACAACTGGCCGATCCTCATCCCCGGCCACAAGGTCACGGGCAGGGTCGCCACGTTCGACAACTCCAGGGTGATGTGGCCCGAGAACCCGGGGTCGATGAAGCCGGCCGTGGCATGGGTCAGCAACCCCAGTCGCCCCAAAGATGACTTGCCCTCCACCCGGGCCGCCACACTCTCGGACAAGGTGACGGTTTCAAAGGTCGACCCCAACACGAAGGCCCCGGGGTGCAGCATGAACGGCTCGCCTTCGGGGACGTCGACCAGATGGGTCAGTTCTGCCTGGTCCTGGGCAGGATCGATGCACGGATATTTATGGTTGTCGAAAACCCGGAACAAGCGGTCGAGACGCACATCGACACTGGCCGGTTGGATCATCGCGGAGTCCCAGGGCTCGATGCGTACGCTGCCGTCCTCGACAGCCAGGGCAATATCTCGATCGGAGAGCATGTCCCCATCCTTTCATGCCCCGCCAGACTGCCGTACCCTGTCTAGAATCCGCATGACCTCCCCCACACACGACCTCACTCCCGTGAGAGGCAGGGTGTCCATCGCACCGGCACAGTCGTCCCCGCTGGTCCGTCGCTCGCGACGCCAGCGATCGGTGGATTCGGGCTAATCCTTGTCGCCAGCGGTCGCCTGACCACTGGTCTCGGGCGGTTCGTCGACCAACTGGCCACGATCCTTCAAATCGCTTAAAATCTGCGCGTAGAAAGTCTCGTCGATCTTGTACTTCCAGCGATACAGGACATACCCCGCCACGGTCGCGATCATCGGGAAGACCAGCATGATCAGCTTCATCCGGGTCAGCCCGTCCAGGGTCACCAGGTCGACATCGTTGCCGGCCTGCTTGATGCCCGACCAGATCAGCGTCAGCGCCACGATCTCGGTTGCCAGCGCCGCCCCCACCTTGTTGATGAAGGGTTGCAGCGCGAAGGTGATGGCCGTATTGCGCCGGCCCAGCTTCCAGTGCCCATAATCGATCGTGTCGGCGATGAACATCAGCATCAGGACGATCACAAAAGAATCTCCGACGAAGAGCAGGAACCCGGCCACGCCAATGACGATGAAATTCATCGGGGCAAAGAAGAAAATCACGTAGCCGACCACGATCAGGCACAAGGCCATGGTGTAGAGGCTCTTCCGGTTGAAGCGCCGGCGCAACACCGGCAAGATCAGATACCCGGCCACCATGGCGACCCCCATCACGACGCCGAACGGTGAGTACATGTTGGTGTTGCGGTAGGCATACTGGAAGAAATAGGTGCCGAACGAGGTGGTCGTGACGTAGCCGGTCATGAACAGGATCATGGCGATGGCCACCCAGAGCAGTTGATCGTTCTTGACCACCACGGAGAAGATGTCGCGTACCTTGACCTTCTCCTGCTCGATGACGAGATCGGGCACCTTGGTCCCGACCAGGGTCACCGACTGCCCCGCAATCATGATCACGATGATGAAGACGGTGAAGAGCAACCAAGCTGTCTTCGCCCCGACCGCATCCGTCAGCGCCGTTGTCACCGGGATGATGGCGCCGACAACGGCGAACTGTCCGATGGTCGCGAATATTTTCGCCAGCGAGCCGATCCGCTCGCGCTCCTTCTGGTCCAGCGTCAGGGCGGGCATCAGAGCCCAGTACGGGATGTCGTTCATCGTCCAACTCAACGACCACGCCAGGTACAGCAGGAAGAAGACGATGACGAACCCCGCTCCGGTCAGGCTCATCGGGGTGAACAGCAGGACGGTGAAGGCTCCCGAGGCGATCATTCCAGCCACGATCCATGGTTTGTAATGTCCCCACCGGCTACGTGTATTGTCCACGACCGAGCCCATGACAATGTCCATGACCACGTCGAACAGACGTGCCCCCAGGATCATCGAGGTGGTGACCGCGAACACCACGGTCGACGGTTGCACGATGTTGCTCAGGTAATAGATGAAGAACATGCTGATCAGCGTGTACGTCATGTCCCGTCCGACGGTGCCGACAGCAAAGGTCCATTTGTTTCGGCGATGGGGGTTCGCACTCATGGGGATACTCTAGTCCTGGCCGGTGCCGGGGGATGATTACCCCTGGCCGGTGCCGGGGGATGATTACCCCTGGCCGGTGCCGGGGGATGATTACCCCTGGCCGACTCCTGTCTCATCCGGCCTGCTGTCGCGGACCAGGAGACCCTTTCCCTTCGTCCCACGTGGCACGTCACCTGAGTCACTGGTGGTTCGCCACTGTGGATGGTGCCCAATATCACCACAATTTATGGCATAAAGATGCCGCTGAGGACTATCCCGGGACTATCATTGATGTGGGGATATGCACTCCAACACACCCGGGCATGGACACTGACTCTGCCCGCTACTAATTGGGGGACATCAGTACAACGTAGAGGAACCAACATGGAGAAAAGGACCGTGATCGTCACTGGGGGCAACTCAGGCCTGGGCTACCAGTGCGCCAGAAACATCGCCGCCACCGGGAAGAACTACACTGTCGTGATCGCGTGTAGACATCCCGAGAAGTCAGTGGCGGCAGTAGAATCTCTGCGCCGGGAGACTGGCAATGACAACATCCATTGGCTCCCACTGGATCTGAGCAGTTTTGACTCAGTGCGTCACTTCGTCGACGAGTTCAAAGCCGGTTCCTTCCCACCCCTGTATGGCCTGGTCTGCAACGCTGGGATCACGTACCTGAACTTGTTCCTCAGCCACGATGGCTTGGAAGTGACGTTCCAGACCTGCTACCTCGCCCATTGGCTGTTGACACACCTGCTGCTGAACCAGATGGTCGATCATGGTCGCATCGTCTGTGTCACCAGCGACATGCACCGAGTCCCGTTCGGCCACTCCAGGCCCAAGTTCACCGACATCAACGAGTTGGCTTACACCAAGAGAACCGGACCAACTTTCTGGTTCTACTCCAGAGCCAAGTTCTGCATCGTCCTCGGCGTCTACGAAATGGCACGGCGTTTGGCAGCTGAGACCCACACCGGCATCACCGTCAACGTCTACCATCCAGGTGTCATGGCTGAAACCAACATTTGGCCTACCCATAAGAGCCGGTTGCTCGGTTTCTTCCAAGGACTGGGCGTGAGAATCTTCGGGTGCCTGGTCCTTCAGGGAAGCACGGCGGTCAGATCGGGAAAGGTTCTGGCCGGGTTCATCACCAAGTTCAAGTACGAAGGCGCCACGGGAAAGTACTATTTCCCCGAAGGTAATCTGTATCCATCGGCCCGTTACACCTACGACCGCCAGGCCGCCGACAAACTCT
>WRFP01000102.1 GCA_009778725.1 Propionibacteriaceae bacterium | reverse complement strand
GGTGATGAGGGCGCACTGCGGTCCCAGGCCTGTGCCTTTGAGGTAACTGGTCGGGTAGAGCATTTCTTGCATGCCGGGGCCGCCCTTGGGGCCCTCGTAGCGGACGACGACGACATCTCCGGCCTGGATGCGGCCGTGCAGGATGGCGTCGACTGCTTCCTCTTGGGATTCGGTGACCTTGGCTGGTCCAGTGAATTGCCATTGTTCAGCCGGGACTCCGGCCGTTTTGACCACGCATCCATCCTCGGCGATATTGCCGGTCAGGATGGCCAGGCCGCCGTCGGCGGTGTAGGCGTGGGCCGTGTCGCGTACGCAACCGTTGGCCGCGTCGGTGTCCAGGGTCTTCCAGCGCGCCGTCGACGAGAAGGGCTCGATCGTACGCACGCGACCGGGGGCGGCGTGGAAGAGTTCGAGGGCGTCGGGGCGGGCAGTACCGGAGCGGATGTCCCAGTCGGCCAACCAGGCGTCCAGGCTGGGGGCGTGAATCGCCCGGACATCGCGGTTGAGCAGGCCGCCGCGGTCCAGTTCACCGAGGATCGCTGGGATACCGCCGGCACGGTGGACGTCCTCCATGTAGTACTGATGGGAATTGGGGGCGACCTTGGCCAGGCACGGGGTGTGGCGCGAGAGTTGGTCGATGTCGGTTTGGGTGAAGTCCACACCGGCTTCTTGGGCTGCGGCCAGCAGGTGCAGGACGGTGTTCGTCGAACCGCCCATGGCGACGTCCATGGTCATGGCGTTGAGGAAGGCCGACTTGGTGGCGATGCTGAGCGGTAGGACGGAGGCATCATCGTTGTCGTACCACTGATGGCACAGATCGACGACCAGGCGTCCGGCTTGCTGGAAGAGGGTGCGCCGGTCGGGGACGGTGGCCAGGGTGGAGCCGTTGCCTGGAAGCGCCAGGCCCAGCGCTTCGACCAGGCAGTTCATCGAATTGGCGGTGAACATACCCGAGCAGGAACCGCAGGTCGGGCAGGCGGCCTGCTCGATCCGCTCCATCTCGTCGTCCAGGATCGTGGGGTCCACCGAGGAGATCATGGCGTCGATCAGGTCGAGCGAGGTTTCCGTGTCGCCGGCGTGCACGACCGTACGCCCGGATTCCATCGGGCCGCCGGAGACGAAGACAGTGGGGATGTTCAGGCGCAGGGCGGCCAGAAGCA
Organism: Propionibacteriaceae bacterium; assembly: GCA_009778725.1. GTDB lineage: Bacteria > Actinomycetota > Actinomycetes > Propionibacteriales > Propionibacteriaceae > WQYJ01. The sequence goes on along the minus strand of WRFP01000102.1, from coordinate 7,034 downwards.
TGCCGGGGGTGATCTTGTCGCAGTTGGAGATGCAGACCAGGGCATCGGCCTGGTGGGCATTGACCATATACTCCACCGAATCGGCGATGATCTCGCGGCTGGGAAGGGAATACAGCATCCCGGAATGGCCCATCGCGATCCCGTCGTCGATGGCGATGGTGTTGAACTCCCGCCCGATGGCACCAGCTTGGGCGATCGCGTCACAGACCAGGGTGCCCATGTCTTTGAGGTGGACGTGGCCGGGCACGAATTGGGTGTACGAATTGGCAACCGCGATGATGGGTTTGCCGAAGTCGGACTCGGCGATCCCGGTGGCGCGCCACAGGGCGCGGGCGCCGGCCATGATCCTGCCTTCGGTTGTCGTACGCGAACGGAGCTTGGGCATTGGTCCTCCTTGAGTGTGGGGTGGGTCACCGGTGGGTGCCGCCACCACTGGGGGCGGGTGGTCTCACATCCGCCACGTGATGACGCGACAGTCCCGGCTACCCCGAATGTCGTTCCCACGCATGAACGTCATTGAGAGTCACCAGATTAGACCCCGAGGAGCCTGCTGGAATGTCACGTGCCGTCATCCGAACACCGATGACGCGTTCTCGCGGCGACTCCCACTGGGCTGTGCCCGCCCGAGGGCAGGCTGACAACACAGCAGCTGATGGTGGTGACCAACCACGTGTCAGGTGATGATGACCTCGGCCAGGCGGGCGGTGTCGTTGGTGATCGGGGCGTCAGGGCCGGTCAGGAGGACCTCGCGTACGTCGGTTGCTTCGTGGTCGCAATCCCAGCCGAGCCAGATGCGTACTGTTCCGGGCTCGACGACCCGGGCCATGTCACGGTTGTGGAAACCGAAGCGGGCTGCGGGAATCCGCCAGGTGACAAGCTTGGACTGGCCGGCCTCGAGGAAGACACGGGTGTACGCGAGCAACTGGCGCAGCGGGCGGGTGATCGATGCGACCGGATCACGGCCGTACACCTGGATGAGAGTATGGCCATCGCGGGGACCGGTGTTCGTGGCCTGGACTGCGACCTCGATCCAGCCGTCGGTCGGGGCCTGGTCGGGAACGGAAAAGCCGGTGAAGCCGAAGCTGGTGTAGCTCAGGCCGTGTCCGAACGAGTACTGAGGGCAGTTGTCGACCGACGACACCGAACCGGCGTCGCCCAACGGGGGGTGGAGATAAGAATAGGGAAGAACACCCGTTGTCCGTGGCACGGAAACGGGCAGGTGACCGGACGGGTTGATCCTCCCCGCGATGACTCCTGCAATGGCTGCTGCTCCTGCTTCGCCGGGGAAGAAGGCTTGCAGGGTGGCCGCTGCACGCTCGGCGAAACTCTTGATGGCGTACGGGCGTCCAGTTATCAGGACCAGGACGACCGGTGTCCCGGTGTCCAGGAGGGCGTCGAGCAACTCGGATTGGACACCGGGCAGGTCGAGACTGTCGGCATCGCAGCCTTCACCCGAGGTTCCCCGGCCGAACAGGCCCGCCTGATCGCCCATCACGGCGATGACGAGGTCGGCCTCCTGGGCCACCTTGATGGCCTGGGCGAAGCCTGTGCGGTCCTGGTGGCGTACTGGACAACCGACGGCGTGGGTCACGAGAGCCTGCGGATATTCTGTGCGAATGGCGTCGAGGAGGGTGGGTGCGGCAATCCTGGACTCGGTTGTGGGATTGTGCATCAGGACGTGGTTGATGAAGCTGTAACAGCCGAAGAGGGCGGACTGGCGATCGGCATTGGGACCGACAACACCGATGCGCAGACCAGGGCGATCGGCCAGCGGCAGGACATTGTGGTTGTCCAGCAGGATGACCGACTCCTCGGCCATCTGGGAGGCGATGGCGCGGTTGTTGTCGGGGTCCAGCGTCTCGGGAGCGTGTGCCAGCAAATGCTCCAGGCGGGCGATCTCGGCGTCGAGGTCGAGCAGACCCAGGACCTCCTTCTGGGACAGGACCCGGGTCACCGCAGTGTCCAGGGCCTGGGCGAGGGGCGGATTGTGACACAGTACGGCGAACTGCTGGTCGCGGAAAGCATCGCCGCTCGGCAACTCCACATCCATCCCGGCCAGCAGGGACTGAGCTGCGGCGTCGGCCAGATCCGTGGCCACACCGTGTTCTTTGAAGAGAAAGGCGATTCCGAAATAATCGGCCACGACAGTCCCGGTGAAACCCCATCTGTCACGGAGGATCTCGGTCAGCAAGTGGCGGTCGGCGTGGACGGGCAGGCAGTCGATGTCGACGTAGGCCGGCAGGACCGATCCCACTTGGGCGTCGAGCACTCCCACTTCGAAGGGGAACAGGAAAACATCCTCCAGTTCCCTGAGGCCCGCGTGGACGGGAGCGAGATTGCGCCCGGCTGCCGAGGCGGAATACCCGACGAAGTGCTTCAGAGTTGCGACGACGCCGGTTGATTGAAGGCCTTCGACATAGCTCTTGCCGAGGGTCGCCACCAGGTATGGATCCTCACCCATCGTCTCCTCGACCCGCCCCCACCTGATGTCGGCGACGACATCGAGAACAGGGGCCAACCCCTGATGGACACCCAGGGACGTCATCGTCAGACCAATGGCGTGAGCCATGTCGTAGGTCAGGGCGGGATCGAAGCTGGCGGCCCATGCCAAGGGGGTGGGGAACGTTGTTGCAGTCCAGGCGGACAGGCCGGTCAGACACTCCTCATGGGCCACGGCCCCGATTTTCAGCCGGGTGTGGTCGCGCAGCCACCGCTGGTAACCCACCAGAGTGGCCAATCCTTGCGCCGGCGTCACCGGTTTCGTGCCGAAGACCCTTGTCACCTGGCCGATCCCGTGGGTCGCGACATCGCTGAACGCTGCGGGCTTTTCGGCAGTTGTGTCCATCTCGGGGGCGACCACGCCGCCATCGGCGAAGCCCAACCAGACACCGCACAGTTGTGCGATCTTTTCCTCCACGGTCATGGAGGAGACCAGAGCGCTGACACGCTCAGACGGGGGAGCCACGTGCCCTCCTTCGTTCTCAGAAGTGGCCGGAGGGATTGGGTAAAATCGGCTCAACGGAACGAGCCCCCGGATGCTGTCGAACACGCCTGTCAATGCGAAATCCCGCCGGTACAACTCTAAATCTGAAGGAAGATTGGTGCGATAGATCAAGGAAAACTAGAGTATTCTAGTAGAAAGTTTCGCTACCCGGTTCATGGGCATGAACAAGGCAGTTTCGGGCTGACAGAGGAGGTTTCATGGCTGATTCGCGCATGACCTTGGCTGACATTGCAAAATTGGCGAATGTTTCTCTGGCGACAGTGTCGAAGGTCCTCAACGGGCGTACTGGAGTGTCGGAGAGCAGACGCGATGCGATCTTGGCCATTTTGGATGAGCAAGGATACCGCCGCCGGGGCACCGGGGGCAGGCATCGGGCCGGGTTGATCGATATCGTCCTACGCGGCATCGACACCTTGTGGGCGACGCAAATCTTGGTCGGGGCCCAGGACGAGGCAGCCCGGGCCGGGGTCGGACTGGTGGTGACCCCCACACATGGCCGTACCATGGGAAACCGGCATTGGATCACGTCGTTGGCCCAGCGCCACAGTGACGGGATTGTCCTGGTCGTCTCCCGGTTGCAGATCGGCGTCGATCAGGAGTTGGGCAAGCTGGGGATTCCGTACGTCTTCGTCGATCCGATCGGGGTTCCGGACCAGGATGTCCCGGTGATCGGCACGACCAATTTCGCCGGAGGTCGCGAGGCCACCGAGCACCTGTTGGGGCTGGGCCACCAGCGAATCGGGATCGTCACCGGAGAACGAGGGTTGTCGTGTTCCCAGGAGCGGCTCGCCGGTTACCGGTCGGCTTTGGAGAAACAAGGCATCCCGATCGACGAGGATCTGATCTGTTTCGGAAACTTCCAGGTCGAGGGAGGGTACGCGGGGGCCACCCGGTTGCTCAGCCTGCCTGATCCGCCCACTGCGATTTTCGCGGGCTCGGATCTGCAGGCACATGGGGTCTATCAGGCTGTCAAGGTGGCCGGATTGAGCGTGCCAGAGGACATCTCCGTCGTCGGTTTCGACGATGTCCCCTTGTGCCAATGGGTCTGCCCGCCACTGACGACGATCCGGCAGCCGCTGGCCGACATGGCGCGCGAGGCCACCCGGATCCTGGTCGAGATGGCCTATCGCGGTATCGAACCGCCGCGGAAAAAGATCGAGTTGGCGACCAGTCTGGTGGTACGGGAATCCACCATGCCGCCGAAGAGGCGATGACCACCGGGGGCGGATACCATAGAGACGAGTTTGTCGGCAGATGGAGGAGAACATGTCCAATACTTACGGATCGGGGTCTGGCCCCGCCACGCCGGATCCCTATGGGTTGAACCTGGGACCCGCCCCGTGGGTGCCGACCCAACCCGCGAGCCAGTATCTGCCGATTTCCGAGCCTGGGTACAGTCCTGCCGACCCTCAGCAAGCTCCCACTGGCTGGGAGGCCCAGCGACCGTCGGCCTCCGGACAACCGCAGCCTGACCCCTATGGACGTCCCGTGGGCGCTGCGCCGGCCCAACCCGCTGGTGGCGATACGGGGTACCAGGTGTACAACCCACAAGCCACGATGACTCCGAATGTGCAGCCGTACAACGGTGGACCAATGTACCCGTCGGTGTACCCAGTCCAGCCGGGGATGATGGTTCCCGGGCAAGTCGTCCAGACTCCTTATGGAACCTTCATGGTCGGCAACAAGTCGAAGCTGGCAGCCGGGCTCCTGGGGATCTTCCTGGGTTCCATTGGCGTCGGCCAGTTCTATCGAGGCAATGCCGGCATGGGTGTCCTGCAGATTGTTGTCACCCTCTGCACATTTGGCCTAGGGTCGGTGTGGGGGTTGATCGAGGGGATTGTGGTTCTGGCCTCTCAGCCGGGATCCCCGTCTTCCTTGGATTCCAATGGCCAGATCATGATCTGATCTGTGCCTGCTCGGTCAGGTTCACCGGGAGCTGCTCGGGGCTGGTGGAATCAATGGTGGCCGATCCGACGACTCGCGTACTGTCGTAGATGACAGCAGTCTGACCAGGTGCGATGCCGAAGGCTGGTTGGAGCAGGTCGATGATCACACCGGTGCCGTCAGCGGTGACACGGGCTGGGATTTCAGCCGCATGGGCTCTTAGTTGCACTGCTGCGGACAGGGGAGTGGCCGGTGGTTTCACACACCACAAGGGGTTGACGGTCCGAAGACTGGTGACGCGCAACGCCTCCTTGGAGGCGACAATGACTGTGTTTGATTCGGGGTCGAGCCGGAGGACATAGCGGGGTCTGCCGTCAGGGGCCGGATTGGTCAGGCGTAGTCCCTTGCGCTGCCCGATGGTGTAGCCGGTGATGCCGGCGTGGTGGCCGAGCACAGTTCCGTTCTGGTCGCGGATCTCACCGGGACGAGGACCGAGACGGTCGTGGAGGTACGCGGCGGTGTCTTGGTCGGGGATGAAACAGATGTCGTACGAGTCTGGCTTGTCGGCCACCATGAAGCCTCGCTGGCGCGCTTCGTCGCGTACCTGCTGTTTCGTACTGTCGCCGAGGGGGAACCAGGAATGGCGCAATTGGTCTTGGGTGAGGACTGCGAGGACGTAGCTCTGGTCCTTGGCCGGGTCGATCGCTCGGTGGAGTTCGACATCGCCGTGGTCGCCGGCGACCAGGCGAGCGTAGTGCCCGGTGACGATGCCGTCGAAGCCGAGGGCCATCGCACGGTCACTCATGGCGGCGAACTTGATCTTCTCGTTGCACCTCAAGCAGGGGTTGGGGGTACGGCCGCGGGCGTACTCGTGGAGGAAATCGTCCACGACCAGCCTGAGGAACTCCCGGGAGAAATCCCAGACGTAGCAGGGGATTCCTAGTTTGTCGGCGACCCGGCGCGCGTCGTTGGCGTCTTCCAGCGAGCAGCATCCGTGGGAACCTGCACGGGAGGTCTCCGGATTGCGATTCAGGGCGAGATGGACTCCGGTGACCTCGTGTCCGGCGTCGAGGGCACGGGCTGCTGCCACGGAGGAATCCACTCCGCCGGACAGGGCCGCGATCAGGCGGGCCACGGCTGCCTCCTGGCCCGGGCGACGGCTTGCGGCAATGCGGCTCCCAGAGCGTCGAGGTCGTCGGCGGTGGTTGTCCAACCGAGGGAGAAACGCAACCCGCTGAGAGCCTGCTCCTCGGTCAGGCCCAGGGCGAGCAGGACATGACTGGGCTGGGGGATGCCGGCCGTGCAGGCCGATCCCGGGGACACGTCGATGCCGCGTTCGTCGAGCAGAACCACCAGGTCTTGTGCAGAACATCCGGGGAACACGGCGTAGGTGATGGCCGGGCTGCGGTGGGCGGATGTTGAGAGAGTCTCGGCGCCGGCATCCAGCAGGATCGTTTCGAGGGTGTCGGCCAGTACGGACAGGCGTGCGGATTCGGCGTCGCGCTCACGTGCGCCGAGAACGACGGCATCGGCGAAGGCGGCGATCAGCGGTACGGCGAGGGTTCCGGAACGCAGTTTGCGTTCCTGGCCACCGCCGAAGGAGATGGGATCGAGTCCGGTGGCCCGGGGCAGGACGAGTGCACCGATACCCATCGGTCCGCCGAGTTTGTGGGCTGACAAGGCGAGGGAGGCTGGAGCAGGCAGGCTGGTCGACAGGAGATGGGCTTGTACGGCGTCAGTGTGGAACCGGATGGACTCGCGGTGACAGGCCTCAGCCAGCTCGGCGACGGGCTGGACTGTGCCAATTTCATTGTTCACCCACATACAGGTGACGAGGGCGAGGCAGTCGGCGGACTCACCGATCAGCGCACACGTGCGCTCAAGGTCGATGACTGCGTCATCGGTCACGGGCATGTCGACAACAGTGAACCCCTCTTTGACGAGGTGGTGGACCGAGTCCATGACTGCATGGTGTTCGATGGGGCTGGTGAGGACCATGGTCCGGTGGGGGTCAGCCGCTCGGCGGGCTCGCGCGATGCCCAGGATGGCCATGTTGTCGGCCTCGGTGCCACCGGAGGTGAAAATGAGGTCACCGGGGTTGATCTGAAGGGCCTCGGCCATCGTCTCCCGGGAGTCTTCGACGACT
>WRFP01000101.1 GCA_009778725.1 Propionibacteriaceae bacterium | reverse complement strand
GTGGGTCTAGCTGGACTTGAACCAGCGACCTCTGCCTTATCAGGGCAGCGCTCTAACCGACTGAGCTATAGACCCGCGCACCGAGTCACCTTACCAAGTTGGGGCGAAACCCTCAAGTTGTCGACAAGAGGCAGTACGGCGCTAGAGCCAGCCGTTGTGGCGGGCCAGATTGACGGCTTGGACGCGGCCGGTCACGCCGAGTTTGCAGAGGATGGACGACATGTAGTTGTTGATGGTGCCACGACTGAGGTTCATTTCTTTGGAGACTTCGGCGGTCGTACCGACGCGGCCGACTACACGCAACACCTGCGTCTCGCGCATGCTGAGGGGGGACAGGCGTCCCTGGTGGATCACATCCGGATTGATCAGTTTCTTGCCGGCGTGTACGTCTTTGATGACGTCGACGATGTCGGAGAAGGGTGCGTTTGTGGTCACGTAGGCCCAGGCACCGTGCTCGAAAGCTTGTCTCAGGTGGTTCGGGACATCAGCGGAGGCCAGCATGATGCTGCGGCAGTTGGGCGCGGCAGTGTGGAGTTGTTCCAGCATTGAGAAGCCGGTGTCGGGGGGCATGCGTACGTCTACCAGGGCAGTGTGCGGCTGATGGAGCCAGGCCAGGTTGACGCCTTCGCGTACTGTGGCTGCTGTGGCGACCACCGTGATGTCGTCTTGGAGGTCGAGGATGGTGGCGAAGGCCTCACGCACGGCGGCATAGTGTTCGGCGAGCAGGAGGGAGATCATGCGCGCCTCCACAGGATTCGTGCCACGGATCGCAAGCCGTGCTCAACCTTCATTGTTCTCCCAGTCCTGGGTTGAGTTGTGGGGCTCCTAGATTTCATCCAACGAAGAGCCGTCTTTTGTACGGATGGATTCCTGCCCGCATCCCGATGGGATCCGGGATGATGATCAACCTCAGACCAGAGTACCTGGGGCATTCAAGTCGCCCCCTCGCGTGGAACGGGTCACGAGGCCAGCGACGCTGCTGACCTCGTGGCTCGAGAATGGGCCCGGTTCCACCGAGTGCTTGCGAAACAGCCAGCGATCGGTGCATCCGGGTTGTACCTCTCAGACATGAAAGAAGACGGTGGAGAACCCGAAAGTTCTCCACCGTCATGGGCAACGGCGGACTGGCACCGCTGTCCGACCACCATGAGTCATCTCGTTGGGGGGGAGGAGAGGTGACTAGTGATGGTACAACTAGATGTGGTGTTTTTCACGTCGACGCGATGTATCCCCAAAGCTTGGCGTCATGTGATTTCCCCATGTGAGGTGATGCCCCGGCATCACTTGCACTGTCTATTTCACCGCATCACTCAAGCCCACGTCACTACTTTGCCCCGGAATCGTGAGAAATCTCACAGCGCCGACAGCCCGATATGACACGCGGCCTGGGGATTCGACCAGGATAGCTGCAGTACGGACATGAGCGGATGCTCACCTGCCATTCCCTCGCTGCTCCGCGAGGTGTACGATGCGAGGATGGATTGTGCGATTCGTACCCTGACAAGCCCAGACGGCCCCTTCACCATCATCACTGGTACGGATGCGGTCCTGGCTTCAGGATGGACAGCCAACGTTGATTCCCTGGTGGCGCTCATCCATCCCAGTCTGCGCCCGGACCCACAGATCGTTCAGGCCGCATGGGAGGACGCCACCACATCAGCCAACGCCCACCGCGAGGGCGGCGCTGCCCCAGGCCCCGGTCACGCAACAGATCCACCGATCATCGAGCAGGCCTGCGCCGCCGTCGAAGCCTACTATCACGGTTCATTGTCAGCCCCGGTGCTGGTTCCGGTGGCCCAGCGCGGTGGTCCGTTCCACACGAAAGTCTGGGTAGCCCTGAGAACGATCCTGGCGGGGCAACCCCTGACCTACGCAGACCTGGCCGAACGTGCCGGCAATCCGCCAGCCATCAGGGCAGCCGGATCCGCCTGTGCCAGAAACGCGGTGGCCTTGTTCGTACCCTGTCATCGTGTCGTGAAAACCGATCGCAGTATCGGCGGATTTCGATATGGACCCGCCATCAAAGAATCGCTTCTGACAAGGGAATCCGGGCCTTCAGCACGAGGATAGAATCCCCGGCGTCCGGACCGGATGTGATATCTTGGTAAGCTTCGGCCCGATCAGAGCACAGACCACCCGGCGTCGACCGGCAGGATAACTCCGTTGATGTTCTTGGCGGCGTGGTCGTCGGCCAGGAAGCAGATCGCGCGGGCGAGCAACTCCGGCTCGGCGGTCGCCGGAGACGTGGCGGCCATGATCGGTCCCAGCAGTTGGGCGGCCATTTCTGAGCGGAAATCACTGCCGACATGAGTGTCGACGGCGCCCGGTGCCACGGCGTTGCAGCGGATGCCCGACTTGGCATACATGGCGGCGACATGCTTGGTGATGCCGTTGACTCCATGCTTGGAAACGGTGTACGCGATCCCGGCACAGGTACGGATGCTGGCTTCGGACGACACATTGACAATGGACCCGTGGCCCGCCTGGAGCATGTGGGGCAGGGCAGCGCGGCACAATCTCATCACCGACGTCATGTTGACCCCGATCACATGCTCCCAGGTCAGATCGTCGAGTTCCACCAGCGGCAAGAAGCCATCCATGATGCCGGCGTTGTTGACCAGGATGTCAACGTGGAATTCGGCTTTCTGGACGATCTGCGCGGCAGCCTCCTGGCGGGTGATGTCGATGGCCAGCGGCAGGAAGGTCTCCCCGAGCTCCTCCTTGGCTTCGGTCAACCGGTCCTCGTCTAGGTCGACGGCGATCACGCGCCCACCATCTCTGATGATCATTGCGGCGGTGGCCAGGCCGATGCCCGATCCCGCACCCGTCACAATAGCTGTTTGTCCGGAAAACCTTTGGTTGAAATCAGTCGGTTGCGCAGATGGCATGACGTGTCCTCTCTTATGGTGACGTACGCGGTGTGGCGAACTCATGCGGCTATCCATCCCAGGCCTGCAAGATGTTGCGTCTCTCACAGCTGGCGGTACCAGAGTGTGGCACATGGTCAACAGCATGATTCTAGTGACTTCGGCGATTGTGACTCCAGTATCGAGAAAGACGGTCAGCAGTCAAGACATCGGGTACGCAAGCAGTACGATGCCGCCGTGATCACCGGGGCGAGACCTGCCAGCGTCCACCGCTGTTCGGGTGTGTTCCCAAATGTCAGTGGAACCGAATACTCTTGTACCGTGGACGAGGAGCGCGACCAACACGAGGATGAACAAGAATCCTTCATTCAGGACGGTCCGGGGTTGTTCGATGACGCCCCAGGCCTGCTTCAGGAGCCCCCACCGGTGCTCGACGGCGAACCGGTGACGCTGGCCAGTACGCCTTCCCGCCGTTCCCCAGACGAGCCCCTGGCTCTCTACCGGCGTTATCGTCCGCAGGTGTTTTCCGAAGTCATCGGGCAAGAACATGTCACCGAACCCTTGAAAAGGGCCCTGTCGAATAATCGCGTGAACCATGCGTACTTGTTCTCTGGCCCGCGTGGCTGCGGCAAGACTTCGTCGGCTCGCATCCTCGCCCGATCGCTCAACTGCGAACAGGGTCCGACGCCCGATCCGTGCGGGGTCTGCCAGTCCTGCCGCGATCTGGCGCGTGGCGGTCCGGGTTCGATCGACGTGATCGAGATCGATGCCGCCAGCCACGGCGGGGTCGACGACGCCCGTGACCTGCGCGAGCGGGCCTTTTTCGCCCCCGTTCATTCGCGCTACAAGATCTACATCGTGGACGAAGCCCATATGGTCACCGCCGCCGGTTTCAACGCGTTGTTGAAACTGGTCGAGGAGCCGCCCCCCCACGTCAAGTTCATCTTCGCCACCACCGAGCCCGACAAGGTCATCGGCACGATCCGCTCCAGGACCCACCACTATCCGTTCCGCCTGATCCCCCCCAAAACAATGACAACGTTCCTGACCACGATCTGCCAGGAGGAGAAGGTCAGCGTCGAACCAGGTGTGATCCCGTTGGTCGTACGGGCGGGCGGTGGTTCGGTCCGTGATTCTTTGTCGGTCCTCGACCAACTCTTCGCAGGTGCGACCGATGAGGGTGTGGGGTATGCCCAGGCAGCCGCGCTGCTCGGCTACACCCCCGATTCGCTCCTGGATTCTGTCGTCGACGCCATCGCCGCCGACGATGCTTCCGGGGTCTTCGCCGGTGTCGACAAGGTGATCGAGACCGGCCAGGATCCCCGCCGTTTCGCCGAGGACCTGCTCAGACGGCTGCGCGACCTGATGATCGTCGCCGCAGTGCCGGACGCCCTGTCGTCAGGATTGCTCGATATCCCCGAGGACCAGGCTGAACGGTTCAAAGAACAGGCCTCGGCCATCGGTGTCGGCGGCCTCACCCGCGCAGCCGAAGTCCTGGCCGCCGGGTTGGTGGCCATGCGAGGCACAACCGCCCCACGCCTGCAACTGGAGCTGATGTGCGCAAGGATCCTTCTGCCTGCGGCAGACGCCGGCGAACGTGGGATCCACCAACGTCTGGAGCGTCTGGAACGGATGATGACCGGTTCGGGTGCCCCGGCCATTGCTGCGGCGACCACACCGGAGACGGTGCCAGTCACCACTCAAACAAGCAGTCCAGTTGTCGTTTCTGGCAAACAGTCAGTCGAGGCCGAAACAAGCACAGACAACCCACAGTCTGTTCCCCAGACCCCGCAGGCGTTTGTCGACCACGACCCAAAGATGCCATCTGACCAGAGCACCAGCAGCGTACCTGTGAAGGAAGTCCCCCGGGATCAGAACCAGGACATGGGACTTGCGCCACGTCGCAGTGGTGACACGACGACGTCGACCGGGACCGGAGAACGCCTCTGCCTGGATGACATCCGCCGCGGTTGGCCCAAAGTTCTATCCCGGGTCAGTTCCGCGCGCAGGTATGTCTGGATGATCCTCAACCAGTACGCCACGGTCACTGACCTGAAGGGTGATGTCCTGTGGGTCACCTTCAGCGATCCCGGGGCCCGCGACAACTTCAACCATGCCGCTGGCGAGGAGCATCTGGCGCAGGCCATTCAGTCAGAATTGGGCACGGACCTCCATGTCAGAGCACGGTTAGAAAGTGAACCGATTCCCGCAGACGGCACCGCCATCCTGTCTTTGGCCAAGTCAGGACCGGCCACCCCGGAACATGGTGGAGAAGCTCAGAATCAGTCACGCCCACCCAGAATCCCGTCCCCGGGCCAGTCGGATGGCGTCCGGCCGGAACGCTCAGGACAGGTGAGTCCGGCGTCGTCGGGCGCAGCAGATCAACCAAGCAGTGAGGCACCCCTCAGGCGTGTTCTGCCAGGTGAACCAGAACCCGAGGAGCCGGGTCTGCCCGACGTGGCCGAGATCAGCCGAGACGACCACCCAGGTGTGGACGACCGTCAAGAAATCGTCCAGGACAGTTCGGCGGAATCTTCAGCCCACCGCCAACCACCCTTGCGTGAGTCTGGCAACGGTGCTTCAGCTATCGAGCCGATCGGCGAGGCGGGCAAAAAACACGCGGAATCCAAGACAGGTGCGGCTCATTCAGCCGGTGCTCACAGCAAAGAAAGTGCTCCGGCCGTACCCCAACCAAAGCCGCCGAGATCCGCCGTCGTACCGCCCGAGGAACCCGATGCCCCCTCGGAGGATGACATCGTGGTCGAAAACGCGGCTGACCAGGCCGAAGAACTCGTGATGGAGTTGTTTGAAGCCGAGTTGGTCAAAGAGGAGCCGACCAAACCTCCCCGACGCGTTAAGAACTGACCGGCGAGTCTGGTGTTGAAGAGTCAGGAGTGATGTGTACGAGCGTTCGATCCAGGATCTGATCGAGGAGTTGAGCCGCCTGCCCGGCATCGGGCCGAAGGGGGCGCAGCGCATCGCGTTCTTCTTGCTGGATTCGGACATGGAGGATGTCACGGCCCTGGCCGACGCGATCATCCGGGCCAAGCAGACCGTCAAGTTCTGCCGGGTGTGCTTCAACGCCACCGAAGAGGAGGTGTGCCGCATCTGCCGCGACACCCGCCGTGACCAAACGAAGATTTGCGTGGTGGAGGAGTCCAAGGACATTGTCGCTATCGAACGCACTCGCGAATTCAAGGGCCTTTATCACGTCTTGGGTGGGTCCATCTCCCCGATCGACAACCGGGGCCCCGCCGATCTGCGCATCCGCGAACTCGTCCAACGCCTCGAAGACGGCACAGTCACCGAAATCATCCTCGCGACCAACCCCAACACCGAAGGCGAGGTGACGGCGACCTACCTGTCCCGACTGCTCAGCCCTCTGGGCATCCAGCTTTCCCGACTGGCTTCCGGCCTGCCCGTCGGCGGGGATTTGGAGTACGCCGATGAGATCACGCTGGGCCGCGCCTTCGAGGGCAGGCGTACTGTCAGCGTCTGACGGGACTCCGGTGCATGGAAAAGCAGTGACTCCCTAGAGGAATACCGGCTGACAAGGTATTCTTCTAAACGACGGGAGAGAGTACTTCAGTGCTCTCATTATCTGGTAGTAAGATAACAATCCCTAGAAAGATGGAAGCCATGCCTCCCTGGATCACCGTTCTACCGGCGTTCGTTGATGAGAAACCACTGCTCTTCAACTTGTTACAGAAGCACCTGTACGAGTTGTCGCAGTTCACTGACGCACGCGTGGGTACGGATGGGCTGTTCTCGTACCGAGTCTTCGACGCGTACTGGAGTGATGAACAGCGGTGGCCCTATCTGATCCATGTGGGCGGGGAAGTCGCCGGGTTCGCCCTCATCCACCAGTACCCCGAAATCCCCGGAGGACGCCGGACGGATTTCACCTTGGCCGAGTTTTTTGTGATGTATCCCTGGCGGCGCCAAGGGGTCGGTCGTACGGCGGCGCGCGTGCTCACCACCCACCATCCCGGCACCTGGCAATTGGCGTTCAGCGCCGGCAACACCGAGGCCCTGGGCTTCTGGTCCGGCATCATGGCCAAGACCGACACCGAAATCGAGCGGGTCCAGGTTCCCCCGGTCGGACGATCCCAGGTCGGCCGGATCGTCTTGTACTTCACACCCTCCGCGCTGTCCGCCCAACCACCCGCCGTCGACCTTGTCGACCTGGACACGACCCTGGCCGACGAGGATGGCGTCGCCGAAACGCCACCGGTGGACCCGGCTCCAATTCCGCCTGGCGCCCCCCCGGAAGAGCCCCCTGCCCCCCCGGCCGTCAGCCAACCAGCTCCCGATGAAAACAACACACCCGTTGCCACGCCGGCCACCTCCTCGGACGCGCCAGCCACGTCACCGGACACGTCGTCCGACGTGCCAGCCAAATCTCCAGACACCCCAGCCACAGCCACCGGCACCCCGGCCACGTCCCCCGGCACTCCGGCCGCGCCAGCCAAGTCCCCGAACACTCCGGCCAAGTCCTCGGACTCACCAGTCTTGGCGGTTCCTTCGTTCAGCCCGGAGAAGATCGAAGAGTTGGTCCAAACCACCCGGACAGTCAAATTCCGCGTGATCCGCAACAACGGGTACGCTCTGGAGGATGTCGACGCCTTCATGGACCAGGTGGAGAAGCTGCTGACGACCAGATCACGCGAGCGGGATTATCCACTGCTCGCCCGACTGCTGCGCGAGTCCAGGTTCCACATGTCCCACAACCGCGGCTACCAGGTCACCGATGTCGACAGTTTTGTCGACCAGATGGTCCTCGACTTCACTGTGACCGGCGACTAGTCTCACGCTTTGATGATCGAGTACGAGATCCCGAGGTCCTCATCGGTTGTCCAAGTGTTGGTTCCAGCGGCCGATTCGGTCATTTCCACGGCCAGGACTTCAGCGGCGATTTGTTGACCAGACGCTCGTACTGCTTCGGCCACATCGCCTGAACCTGCCCATGACAAGCGGATTCTATCGGACACATCGAGTCCGGAGGACTTGCGCAACTCCTGGATCCCGCGGATGGTTTCGCGGACCCACCCGGCCCTGACGAGGTCGTCGGTCAGTTCGACATCAAGGGCGATGGTCTCGCCCTGTTCGCCCACCACAGACCACCCGGCCCGGGGGCGCTCTGTGATCAGCACCTCGTCGGCGCTGATCGGCGTACCCCCGTTCCAGGGCAGCGTGAAGCGGCCGTGGGCGGTGATCTGGGAGGCGATCCAGCCGGGATCGGCACCCGTGATGGCCTCGGCGACCTGGGCTGTCAGCTTGCCGAAGCGTTTCCCGAGAGTACGGAAGTTGGCCTTGACCGCGTAGTCGACCAGATCACCGGCGTCGGCGAAGGACTCGACTCGTTCGATGTTCAAT
>WRFP01000100.1 GCA_009778725.1 Propionibacteriaceae bacterium | reverse complement strand
CACGAGATAGGCTAGGGGCGGCGAAAGGAAATGAGGTGTCATCATGCCCACAGGCAAGGTACGCTTTTATGACCCTGACAAAGGCTTCGGGTTCATTGTCAAGGATGACGGTGGCGACGTCTATGTCCGGGGATCCGTACTACCTGCGGGAGTGGCGACGCTGAAACCGGGACAGCGTGTCGAGTTCGGAGTGGCGGACGGGCGCAAGGGGGAACAGGCCTTGTCTTTGACTCTGCTGGAGGTGCCCGAATCCCTGGCCAAAGCCCAGCGGAAATCGACCGAGCAGATGACGATCATCACCGAGGACCTGATCAAACTCCTCGACTCCATCGGCAACGGTTATCGCCGCGGGCGTTACCCGGACCCGCGGCTGGCCGAGAAGGTGGCCCACATGCTGCGCGGCTTCGCCGCCGAATTGGACTTGTGATGCCGGACCGGATTGACACGATTGCGGCCGCGGCCGTCGATCTGGCGCGCGAAGCAGCCGTGGTGGAGGCCGGTCCCAACCAGGTCGGCGACCACCTGGGAGCAATCCGGGAAGGGGAACGCCTGGTCACCCACTTTTTCGCGTGCTTGCATCCGGGGTACGTGGGCTGGCATTGGGCGGTGACCCTGGCGCGTGCGTCGCGGGCCCGTACTGCCACTGTCGACGATGTCGTCTTGTTGCCGGGCAGCGAGGCATTGTTGGCACCACGCTGGGTGCCCTGGTCTGATCGCATTGCTCCGGGCGACGTCGGGCCGGGCATGCTGATGGCGACCCCGCCCGAGGATCCGCGCCTGGAACCCGGGTATTCCGCCGGGTCCGATCCCAAGACTCCTGAGGAAGCCATCGAGATCCGGGCCGTGGTCCGTGAACTCGGGCTGGGACGGATGCGGGTCCTGAGCAAGGAGGGCCGGGAGCTGGCCTGTGAACGCTGGTTGTCCTCCCACGGTCCGGAGACCGCCGAAGCCCGTCAGGCGCCGGCGCCGTGCGCGAGTTGTGGGTACTTCATCCGGTTGCGGGGCGAGTTGGGGGCGGCCTTCGGCGCCTGCGCCAACACCTATTCCAGTTCAGACGGGCATGTGGTCAGCATCGACCATGGCTGCGGCGCGCATTCCGATGTGGTCGAGGATCGCCGTGGCGTCGAACTGCCTCCCCTGCTGTGGGACGATTCCGTCGACACCCACGAAGCGGTGTCGTCAGTCTTCGAGTGACGGGGCGTGGTCGCCCCGCGTGCGGTGCGCGCGCCAGCGATGCCAGCTGGTGTACGGGATCAGGATCAATCCGATGACTGTTCCGGTCACCAGGATGTACACCCACGGTCCCCGCATCCCACCCAGCAGAAGGATCACCGTGACCACGGCGAACAAGACCGTACCGACAACTGAGGCAGTGAAGCCGGAGGCGTCCAGCGGAACCACCGGCGCTTGCTGCAGCAAGGGACGCTGGTCGTGTGGCGGGGTGGTCGGGACTTGGCTCACGTAGACAGAGTACCCAAAGACAACGATGACGCCAACCTGCCCGTGGTGAGGTCACGTCCGCATGGACCTGGAGATCCGGGCTAATCTATGGCCATGGTTCAAAAATCTCCGCGCGCCGCCACGGTGGCGCCTGCTCCCTCACCCGCGGGCCCACAAGGAGTAGATCGGTTTTTCAAGATCTCCCGGCGTGGCTCAACGGTGGCACGTGAAGTGCGTGGCGGTTTCGTCACCTTCTTCTCCATGGCCTACATCATCGCCCTCAACCCGATCATCATCGGGACCACCCCCGATGTCAACGGAAATCTGATTTCGGGGCTGCCGATCTCCGACGGTGCCAATGTGCCGGTCACGATGGCCATGGTGGCCGCGGCAACAGCCATTATCGCTGGTGTGATGACCCTGCTGATGGGCCTGATCGGGCGCTTCCCGGTCGCCTTGGCCGCTGGGCTCGGCATCAACGCACTGGCGGCGTACACCCTGGCTCCCACGATGCCGTGGAAACAGGTCATGGGCCTGATCGTCTGGGAAGGCATCATCATCACCATCCTGGTGCTGACCAAATTCCGCCAGGCCGTCATGAACGCGGTTCCGAAGTCTCTGCGTACGGGGATCTCGGTGGGAATCGGGCTGTTCATCGCCCTGATCGGCCTGGTGGACGCCGGGTTCGTCCGCCAGGGTTCGCAGATGGGCGAACTGGGTATCAACGGGTCGATCATCGGCTGGCCTCTGCTGGTCTTCGTCCTGGTGCTGGTCGCCTTGGTCATCATGTGGGTGAAGAAGGTCAAGGGCGCGATGCTGATCGCGATCATCGCCGGAACGGTGGTTGCCGTGATCCTCGAAGCCGTTGTCAAAGTCGGCGGTTCGGTGGATGAATCAGGCAATGCCGATGCCACCGGGTGGAGGCTCAACGTCCCGCAACTGGTGCAGGACCAGTCCTGGTTGCCGAACCTGGAGTTGCTGAAATTCTGGGATCACGTGGACTTGATCGGCGCCTTCCACTCCGACTTCAGGTCCTGGGCTGTGGTCATCTTGACCATCTTGGCCCTGCTGCTGGCCGACTTCTTCGACACCGTGGGTACGGTCGTGGCGATCGGCAAGACGGGCGGCCTGCTCGAAGACGACGGCAACCCACCCCGTACCCAAGAGATCTTGTTGATCGACTCTCTGGCGGCTGCGGCGGGCGGTCTGTTCTCCACCTCGTCCAACACCTGTTACATCGAGTCGGCCTCCGGGGTCTCGGACGGGGCCCGGACCGGACTGGCCAACATCATCACCGGGTGTGCCCTGTTGGTGACCACGTTCATCACCCCACTGGTCAACCTCGTCCCCTCCGAAGCGGTCGCCCCGGTCCTGGTCGTCGTGGGCTTCTTGATGCTCCAGCAGATCACGGACATCGACTGGACCGATCTCGAAGTGGCACTTCCGGCGTTCTTCCTTGTCACAATGATGGCATTCACGTACTCGATCACCGTGGGCATGGGTCTGGGCTTCCTGACCTACCTCGTGATCAAGGTGGTGAAGGGCAAGGCACGCGATGTCAATCCGCTGATGTGGGTGATCGGCGTACTGTTCCTCATCTATTTCATGCAGGGGCTGATCATGCAATGGATAGGTTGATATCATCGTGATAGATGGGACTTAAGTCCCATGTGACCTGTTTGACCTTGGCGAATGAACAAGATGAGAATATTCTTAGCGGAGTGGATGGAAAAGTGTCATGCTTTGCAGGTGGCCTAAAAGGCTTGGCCACCCTCGAAGCCGTCATTGATTGAGTATCTAGGGTCGGCATGTCGGAGGATCGGGAGATTGCCCGATCTTGGGATATGGAGGCGAGGAGGAGTCTGTGCGCACATCCATGCCGTGGACACCACTGGAGGGAATGACTCCCGGCCCAGATCGAGTCAATGACGGATTCATCGCATGTGGCAAGAGGAGTGATGTGTCGGACTCAGGTGATCGTGATATCGCCGTGACGGTGATCTCAGGGGCGAGAACAGATGTCGGCTTGAGGCGCGATGTCAATGAGGACTCGATCGTGGTCGGTCCCCCGGTGTGGGCCGTGGCCGATGGTATGGGTGGCCATGCGGCCGGGGATGTGGCCAGTCGCATCGTCGCTGATGCTTTGTCCGGCCTGTTCGGTCTGAGCCCTCAGGAACTGCGACCCATGAACGTGCAAGAGGCATTGAAACGCGCCAATGACCGGATCCTCACGTATACCCGGGAACATCCGAAAACCAGGGGAATGGGCTCGACGGTTGCCGGGATCGTCCAGGTGCACTTGGGCGATGCTCCGCATTGGTCAATCTTCAATGTCGGTGATTCTAGGGTTTACAGGTGTTTTGAGAATAAGATGTCACGTGTGACAGTCGATCATTCCGAAATTGAGGAGATGATTTTGAGCGGGGAGATCACCGAAGAGGAGGGGCGTACCCATGCCGGGCGCAACGTGATCACGCGTTCCATGGGATCGGACCCGGCACCGGTGGCAGATCTGTGGGTTTCTCCCCAAACTGTCGGCGAGAGATTCCTGATCTGCAGCGATGGGCTCACCACCGAGGTGTCCGATCATGATATTGCGGAGATTCTCACCACCATCGAAGATCCTGATCAGGCCGCGGGGGCTCTGCTGGATATGACGCTCGAAGCAGGGGCGCGTGACAATGTCTCTATCCTGGTCATTGATGTCCGGGGAGCCGGCATCGAAGCCGTGGAGAACACTCAGCCAAACGTCAGGAGTCCTCGTGGACTTGGTTGAACTGGAATACTCCCCCGGTCAGGCGGTCCTGGTCTGCGGGAAGACAGTGGCCGCTCTGGTCGATCTGCCCTTCGGGCATGCCCTGGTGGCCCAGCTCTATCAGGCTGTGTACGACCGCAATGACCTTGACGACATCCTGGATGTCCTGGTCAGCCCGGGATTGAGGGCTATTAAGAGTTTTGCGCTGGCGTCCTGGTCGGACTCGGGTTGCCGGATGCTGGTGCGGGGGAGTTTCTCCGCCGAGGGGCCCGAGGGGAGGGTGAATCCATCGGGTTTGTGGGCTGATGTCTCCTCGAACGAAGCCGGGCCGATCCAGTTGATCGCGGCGAGCGCGGACGGCGGCTGGCTGCCTCTGGCCGAGGGGATCGTCGGGGCCTGCGCAGTACGTATTGCGCTGTCGGGCGCTGCGGCCAAGAGTTCCGTCGAATCTGTGGCCGGAAGTTCCGTCGAGCCTGTGGCCGGGAGTCACGTCGAGTCTGTGGCCGAGGACCACGATGGGTCTGTGGTCGACGGTCACCACGCATCTGTGCGTGAGCGGATCGCGAGCCACGCGTCTGAGCACCAGAAGGCCGTCCGGGCAGCGGCTGCGGTCCGGACCCAGGTGGTTGAGGAGCCGATTCGGCCGGTGCCCCCACGGCCAGTGGCGGCCGCCGGTGTCCGGCCGAAAAACCCCTCCCGGACTGCCCTGCCCGTCGATGCCGCTGTCCCGCAACACCAGGAACCCGTGGCGCCACGACCCCGGCACGCCTCGCCAGACTCGGATCTTTCCCCGGTCGACAAGGACATTCCCTCGGTCCGGGTCGCGACCGGTGTGGCCAGCGTTGGGGCTGCCACCAATGCGAATTCTGTCCGGGCCATCCGGGATCAGAGACCTTCGCGCCTCGCGAGCGATCTGGACCTGTCACCGGCCTCCCAGGACCAGGATCTGGCCCTGGCAGCCGTCGAGGTCGATCTATCGCAGGTGACTGTGGACTCTCCTGTCCCGGACGTTCGTCCCGCCAATGCCGACCGGCCCAAACCTCTGCTGGCCGGGAACTCCGTACTGGTGTCGGTTCCGTCGCCCGCGGTCGAAGCGCCGTCCGCGCCTGTGGGCGGGCTGTTAATCGAGTCTGTGCCCTGGGAACTGGATTCTGCATCTGCGGCTCCGCCTGCTGCTTCGCCTCCACTTCCTCCACCGCCTCCGTCTGCCCCCTCTGAGGTTTCCCCCTCTGAGTCCTCCCCTCCCACTCCGGCTTTTTTCTCCTCGTCCGGACCGACGCCGTCGGCGGCCGAGGGCGTGACCCCAGAACCGGGCCAGGCTCGCGGGGACAAGATGATCATGGGGATGGATCCCGAAGAATTCGAGATGACCATCGACCGCCGCAACCTCGGCACCCATCCCGGGCAACCGGAAACGATGGTCGTCGCGGCGTACTGTCCGGCCGGTCACCTGACTCCCGCGTACGCCGGGGTCTGCCGTACCTGTGGGCAGGCGGTCGAGCCGCAGGAGCCTGTGGTGGTGGCGCGACCGCCGCTCGGGGTTCTGAGGCTGTCCAATGGTGACTCGGTGGTCTTGGACAGGGGAGCGATCCTCGGCCGCAGCCCCCGGGTTCCCTCCGGGCTGACCGGTGAACAACCCAACCTGATCCGGCTGGTGGACCCCTCGAAAGAGATTTCCAGCCAGCATCTGGAGGTGTCACTGGACTTTTGGCATGTTTTGGTGACGGATTTGGGGTCGACCAATGGCACCGAGGTGGTGCTGCCGGGTCAACCTGCGGTGCGGCTGACCCCGCATGACGCCATGACGATCGAGCCGGGTACGCGTGTTGTGCTGGCTGAGGTCCAAGACTTTGTTTTCGAGGTGCAGTGAGCCCGATCAGCACCCCTCCCAGCATTCCCGGACTGACCTATGTCAGTAAGCTCGGTGAGGGTGGGTATGCCGATGTGTACCTGTTCAACCAGTCCATGCCGATCCGGCAGGTGGCCGTCAAAGTCATCCGCGAGGCGAACCTGTCGTCGGCGGTGACGGCCCAGTTCCGAGCCGAAGCCAATGCGATGGCGCGCCTGGAGCATCCCCAGATTGTGCCTGTTTATTCGGTGGGCACGACCGAGGATGGCCATCAGTACCTGGTCATGATGTACTACCCCAGAGAGAATCTGGCCAAACGGGCCAAGCGTGAGCGGTTGTCAGTGCCCGAGGTTTTGCGGATTGGTATCCAGATCGGTAGCGCGGTCGAGACGGCGCACCGGGCGGGTTTGCTTCACCGTGACATCAAGCCGGCCAATATCCTGGTCGACAAGTACGGCAATCCTGGTTTGGCTGACTTTGGTATCGCGGCGCAGATGACTGATTCGGATATCGACACCGGTGTGTCGGTGCCGTGGTCGCCGCCGGAATTGCTCTATGGGACGACACCGGCGTCGGTTCGTACTGACGTCTATTCGTTGGCCGCGACCTTGTGGCATCTTCTGGTGGGCCGGTCGCCGTTCGAAATTCCTGGTGGGGACAATACTCAATATGGCTTGATGAGGAGGATCAAGGATGGTCCGGCTCCCTCGCCGGGCAGGGCCGATGTGCCGATGTCCCTGGAGAGCTTGTTGAAGTCGGCCATGTCGACCAATCCGGTGGCTCGCCCGGCGACCATGCTCAACTTTGTCCGGTCGTTGCAGGGGATCGAGCAGGAACTGAGGCTGCCGCGTACCCCCATTGTCGTGCCCGAAGACAGGATCGAGGCCACTCAGCCGCCCTCGTACCTCAATCCTGACAAGACCGTACTGAAAATTCCCAAGGTGGTGGCCCAGTCGGCGCCCGCCAGCCACCAGGACGACGATGACTTAAAAACCCGGGTGCGCCCGACTCCGGTGCACGCTCAGCTCAATCCCGACATCGGCGCCGATGAAGCGGACATGGACATTCCGCGCCGGCCGACCCGCTGGTGGGTTGTGGCCGCGACTGTTCTCGTGATCGCGGCAATTGTCGGTTTGGGTGTGTTGCTGATCAAACTCGGTCACGAACCGGGGGGGGATCCTACAGACACTCCGGATTTCGCCTCACAGCACCCAGACATCATCGCGGGTGGGCCTCCCGGGGCGCTGCAGTTCAAGGCCACGCCAGACGGAGACCAGACGAAATTCACCTGGACCTACGCCAATTCCCAACACGGTGACACCTTCGAGTGGTACCTGGACAGTGCGCCCAAGAACATCCAAACAGCCACGCAGGCCTCGGTCACCGTACCCACTGCTGCCACCCCTGGAACGACCTGCATCCATGTACAGGTGCACCAAGCGACTGGAGGAGTGTCGGACTACACACAGATGTGTGGTTAGGTCAGGCCATCGGGGGATTGGGGCTAGTCCGTCCCTCTGGATGAGACATCAGTCTGATGTCTGTTTTCAGGGTTGGCCAAGTCAGAGCGGATCCGGTACTCAGATGGGTTATTGGTCCTTGAAGGACCCGGGTGCTAGTGACATTGCGGTGATAGGATTTTTCGCGGAAGGAGGCCTGGTTCAGGGGACCAGCAATGAGCATGGGGGGTTTCGCGTTGGGGCGGCGTCTGCTGCCGGTTGTGGCTGTTGTTGCTTGTGTGGTCTTGGTGGTTGGTTTTGCGGTGTCTTCTACTGGTAATTCGGTTGAGCGTCCTGATTTGAATAATTCGGGGATTTGGGCGTCGAGTGATGTGCAGGGGTGGTTTGGCCGGTTCAATAAGGCGGCGACGTCGATGGAGATTTCGATGGCTCCTGGTCAGACGAGTTCGAAGACTGTGGATGTTTTTCAGGATGGTGCGACTGTGGTGGGGATGGATGAGTCGACGGGGATGTTGGTGTCTGTGGGGTCTCAGACGGGGACGGTTGATTATGACAATGCTATTAGCCTGCCAGCGAAGAGTCAGGTTGATTTGCGGGGGGGTGCGCTGGCGGTTTTGGATGTTGCCAGTGGGAAGTTGTGGGCGATGGCGACTCATGGGTCGGCGGGGTACTTGAACCTGGCTGCGGTGGATTCGAAGGCGACTCCGGTGGCTGATTTGGGTGGTGGTCCGGCGTCGGTGTCGGTGGGTTCT
>WRFP01000099.1 GCA_009778725.1 Propionibacteriaceae bacterium | reverse complement strand
CGTCACGCATGAGTCTTGTCCCAGAATCTCCATCGACTCGAACAAGGGCGGCGACACGAGTGCGCCTGTGATGGCAACCCGGATGGGTGCGAAGGCCGCCTTCTTGCTCAGTCCCATCTGGTCGACCAGGCGTACCGTCAAAGCCTCGTGCAAAGCCTGAGTCGTGAACTCGTCCAAGGATTCGACGACCTCCAGGGTTGCGGCCAGGACGGCTGGTGCGTCGGCTCCTGCCTTGGCTTCAGACACCGGATCGATCGGAACATGGACGTCGTCGGCCAACAGGTATTGGATCTTGCCCAAGGCTTCACTCAGCAGGGTCAAGCGCGGAGAAATCAGAGGTACGGCCTGGCGGAGTCTCACCCGCCAATCGATGGTGGAAGCGTTCCCACTGGGAAGATCATCGCTCTGATAAGCCTCGATGTACGCAACCAATCGGTGGGCCAACTCCTCATCGCTCAGTGACCGGATGTAGTGCCCGTTGAGCCAGTCGAGTTTCTTGGCGTCGAAAACTGGACCGACAGTGTTGACCCTCGCCCAGTCGAAACCGGCTACGAACTCTTCGAACGAACACACCTCGGCGTCATCCGACGCGGGCGGGTAGCCCATCAGTTGGAGGAAGTTGCGCAAGGCCTCAGGCAGATAGCCCTGCTCCTTGAACCACAGCAGCCGGGCGGCCGGATTCTTCCGCTTGGAGATCTTGGACCGGTCCGGATTGCGCAACAGCGGCATGTGGCACCACGCCGGCTCCTCCCAGCCCAACCACCGATAGAGCAAGCTATGTTTCGGTGTCGAGGAGATCCACTCCTCTCCGCGCACAACATGGGTGATCCCCATCAGGTGGTCGTCCACCACGACAGCCAGATGATAGGTCGGAAACCCGTCCGCCTTCAGAATCACCTGGTCGTCGGGACGCGGTGCGCTGATCTGGCCCCGGATGACATCGGTGAAAACAAACTCCTCCTGGTCGGGAATCAGCATCCTGACAACCGGTGTCGGTGAGAACCCCGGCAGTTCGGCCCGCTGCTCGCGAGTCAGCCCGCAGCACATCCTGTCGTACCCCGTGGTCGGCTGCTTGGCCTCCTCCTGGGCCTTGCGCATGGCGGCCAGTCGCTCAGGACTGCACCAGCAGTAGTACGCGTGACCGGCGGCGATCAACTGCTCGACGAACGGCTGGTAGGTGTCCAGCCGTTCGGATTGGCGGTACGGCGCGCAGGGTCCGCCGATGTCCGGACCCTCGTCCCAGGTCAGTCCGAGCCAGGTCAGGGTGTCGAAGATCTGGGCTTCGGACCCCTCGACGTAGCGGGCCCTGTCGGTGTCCTCAATGCGCAAGATGAATTGCCCACCGGTCAGACGCGCGTAGGCCAGGTTGAACAAGGACATGTACGCCGTCCCGACATGGGGGTCCCCGGTCGGAGAGGGGGCCACGCGAACACGGGCGGGAGTGTGGATGACAGTCATAGTGGTCCCAGTGTATCCAGAACGGGGCCGCCTCCTTGAGGAAGCGACCCCGCCTGGGCCCGCACAGGCGCTCGGCTCAGTGACTTGCCCGGTTAACCCTCCTGACACCGAACCACATTCCCGAGGCGCCTGCCCCCAGGAGCGCCACAGCGGCAAATAGCCCCAACTGGCCGGGAGTGACCGGAGTTGCAACCACGCCGCCTGTCTCGATGGCCACCGTGTCGACCACCGCGAACGAGGTTGATGCCAATCCGGACGTGTGTCCCGTGAGCGTCACCGTGTGTCGGCCCGTCTGGAATCCCTGGGGGACCGTGAAGGAAAAGGTCACCTTGCCGGTAGGGTCGCCCGTCTGGCAACCGACGTCCTCCACCGACGGCACCACTGACAAGCAGACCTGTTCGTCCGGGTTGAAGTGGACCCCGGTCACCACCTGGGTTTCCAGCCGATGGCGTTCCGGGTAGGTGACCTCTGCCTTCACGGCCACGATTGTGACCACAGTCACAGGTGAGACATTGCCCGCCTTGTCCTCGGCCCTTACCGTGACCGTGGTTCCTGCCGACAGGGCCTGCTCTGGGGCGCAGGTGAACCTGCCGTTGACATCGGCGAACACTTCCTCACACCCAGGGATCGTTTTCCCCTGGTCGTCCGTGATCTCGAGGTGGGAGCCGGGCTCAGCAGTCCCGGTCACTTCCGACCCATTCGATGCACGCACAATGGGGGCACCAGGGGATGTGAGATCCAAGATGGCCTGAGCCTTCTTGGAGTCATTGCCCGCCTTGTCGGTCGACACGACGGTGATTGTGCCGCTGACTGCGTCCGACGGGGTGGGCACCGACCAGTTCTTGGTCGAATCCACCACTGTCGCCACCGTCTCGGTCGACAATTCTGAGACGGGGTACGTCAGGGTTAGCGTAGATCCCGGCTCCCCGACGCCAGCAATGGTGAACTTGCCAACCGTGGTGATCGTCGGAGTTCGCGGAGCCTGCGTGTCGACCGTCACGGCGACCGCGTTGGACGACGCGGAAACGTTTCCAGCCTGGTCGGTCTCGTCGGCTGTCAGCGTGTGCTTGCCATCGGCCAACGGTTCGCCCGCGGTGCATGACCACGTCAGGTCGGGCTTGACAACAGTTCTGCACACCACCTTGTCACCGGCACGAATGGCCAGCTTGTTTCCGGGTTCCTGACCGGTGCCCGAGACCTCAGGAGTGGGCTGGTTGGTCACAGCCTGGTCCTGGGGCTTGGTCAGTACGGGAGCGGCCGGCGGTTGACTGTCAATGTGGATTGTCACTGTCTTCGAGGGATCGGACACGTTACCGGCCTGGTCGGTCTCGGTGGCTGTGAGCGTGTGGTCACCGTCGGTCAGTGGCTGGTCCAGCGGGCAGGACCAGGTCAGGTCGTGCTTGACCACTGTTGTGCACACCACCTGGTCGCCAGCGTGGACCGTCACCTTGTTGCCTGGATCATTGCCCGTTCCCGACACCACGGGCTTGGGATGGTTGGTCAGGTCGTGGTCACCCGGTTTGGTCACAACCGGCGCGGGCGGTGCTTCAGTGTCGATGGTGAACGTGACCGGATCCGAGGGCGGCGACACCTCGCCTGTCCTTGTGGTCTCCACCGCTGTCACAGTGTGCTGCCCGTCCGCTAAGGTCGCCGTGCAAGACCACCTGCGATCGGACTGGACCGGTGTCGTGCACACGGCGACGGTGGCATCTTTCACCGTGATGGTGGCAGCGGGATTCTGGCCGACGCCGGTGACAGTCACGGCCTTGTCCGTGGAGACTGTGCCGTCGACCGGGGAGGTGATCGTCGGGGCACCCAGGAACCGCAGATCCAACGGGGAGCCATGCCCGCTCAACTCCACACCAGCAACCAACGCGCGAGCCGCAAAGGACCCTGCCTGGTCGGAGGCGGCCGAAAGGGTGGCTGTACCGTCCTCACGGGAGGTCATGGTTCCCGTGCCACGCGTGCCCGCACTGAACACCAGGTTGTCGTGCTCGCTGGAAAGGGAGAACACAACACCCGATGTCGGGTTGCCGTACTTGTCGAAGGCGTACCCGGTGATCAGGTCGAGGCCGGAAACCGGCCGGTCGTTGGTGGTGACGACCACACGAGTCTGCTTGGAGGGGTCCGTGCCGGAGCCCTCAGGTCGGCATCCGGCCTCAATGACGCAGACGTTGCCGACGACGAAATGCACCGGCTGGGGGCTGGCCTTGGCGGGATCCGCGTTCCCGCCGACGTCGACCGGACCGCTGAGAGTCGGCAGCGTCGCATGGATGGCCAGTTTCACCGCAAGCTTCGAGGTGACAGTCACCGAACAGGTTCCATCTGAACCGGTGACACAGGAATCTTGGCTCAGGACGCCTGCGTCCCCAGGTTCAAGGTGGAACACCACGATCTGCTGGGGTGAGGGTGCCCCGTCGACATCGCGTGTTGTCACTGTGGCGGTCACCGACTGCCCGACTTCAAGGGGAGACGCCGGAGTCACGACCAGTTCGGAACGCTCTGGAACCGCTTCCTTATTGGTGAAGGACACCGTGATCCCGGCCACGGGAGCGATGGGGCCACCACTGATGGACGCGGTCACAGTGACATCTTCCGAAACGGCATCGGTGACGGCGACCGAGCATGTTCCCTCGGCATCGGTGAGGCAGGACGGCCCGCCCGGGAACTGGGCCGAACCGGTGGCGGCGAAGGTCACTGCCTGGCTGGCAACGGGATGGTCGTGGGAGTCCTTGACGAGTGCCGAGGCCGTGGCGGACTCGCCTACGAACAGGGCAGTCGGGGTGAGGGTGAACGACGACGTCCGCGAGTCAGCCTCGCCCGCGCTGAAACTGATGTCGACGGACCCGATCGTTCCCACACCGTCCACCCCTGCCGACACTGAGTGGGTGCCGACGACAGTCGACGCGAAGGCGGTCCTGGCCTCGCCCTGGGCATCGGTGACCACGGACAGAACCGAAGAAGTCACGCCCACTGGAGCCGTGAAGGTGACTGTCTGTCCCGCCACCGGTTGGTCAGTTGTGTCCCGGACCACCGCCAGGCCCGTGTACGACGACTCCCCGTCGGCGGACAGTGGGCCATCCGGTGTGACCGACCAACTGGACTTTTCCAGGCTGACCTCTTGGGAGAACGGGGACACAAAGTGTGCCACATCATTGCCGCTGACCGCGACCGGATACCCTTCGGTGTTCACCTCGACTTGCTTGTCCCCTGGCAGCGTGGACGTGATCGTCGCCCTGTAGGACCCCGGCGCGTTGGGCAGAGGCTTGAAATCAGAAATCCTCGTCATCGCTTCCGGCACGACCAAGGAGGCGGTCAACTGGTCGGCCTTACCCGTCAGTGGGCCGTTGTTGGCATCGCGCGCCACGGCTGTGATGACCCCGAAGTCCTCGCCATCGGCCAGAATCGGACTCGACCAGACCGAGAAGAACCAGTTTGAGTACGGGTTGTCGGGATCGACGTCCGCCGCCCCTGCGGGAGCCTTGGACGCGATATCCAGATCGACCTTGGGTCGCTCGGCTTGCGCGGAGGCTGTCCAACCCGAAGCCACGAGGAACAGTCCTGCGAGCATCACCACCAGACCAGTCACCCACGCGATGGCCGTACGGGCCCTGAGCCACGTCAACGAAGTCTTCACGGATCCTCATACCTTTCGTAAATGACATTGATTAATTAGTACGAATGGTCACTGTGACAAAGGACTGAAACATCAACTCTGTCCGAACCATTCAGCAACTCTTATTGAGTAAAAAACCGAATTGATTTGATGTATTTTCAATCATAGCCGATGAACGAGATTCTGTCATCCATGGATATCATGGCTTGTGAACTGGTATTCTTGACGGTCGATGACCTCACCCAGGGTGATTGCCCATCATTATTGTCACGAATTTACAAAATCAATGAGAGGAAGGTGATCTGGGGGCACGCAAGGAGGACACGAGACGAGAGATTGGCACTGAACAGTAGTAATTAAACAGAATATAAAGCGTGACTACGTGGAAGGTCTAACCCACGAACCGCGTCGATCCCCCGGCCGACGGGACGACCCAGCAGGCGTACGCCTCGTCGGTGAGCCCGCGGTGAGCGATCATGTCAGCGTACATCCGGCCGGACTCGGTGATCTGGCGGGTTTGGCTCTCGTAGTCCAGCTGGACCAAGCCGAAGCGGGGTTCCTCCCCCTCGACCCATTCCCAGTTATCGGTGAAGCACCAATGGTAGTATCGGGCGACCGGGACCCCGGAATCCACGATTGCGGACAGGTGGTCGGCCAGGAAGCGGGCCCGGAAACAGTCCTGCGCGTCGGCCGTGCCGTTCTCCGTGATGTAAATCGGGCCCGGATAACGCTTCGCCACTTTCCTCAGCACGCGGGTCAGTCCGGTCGGATAGATCTCCCAGCCGAGGTCATTGACCGGCGAATTCGGGCGGGTGCCTTCGGAAAATCCGGTCACCCACGACCGGGTGTAATAGTTGATGCCCATGAAGTCGTAGTAGCGCCTGCCGGGTTTTCCGTACGACGCGGACACGGCAGGAGGCGTGGTCGATGTTCTGCGCAGTGGGGGCAGGAACCGGCCGTACGACATGGCTTCGAGAGCGGTTGTCTGGAACAGGTATTCCATGGCCTTGGCCCCGGCGAGATCAGCGGGATTGGTGCG
This sequence comes from Propionibacteriaceae bacterium, assembly GCA_009778725.1. GTDB lineage: Bacteria > Actinomycetota > Actinomycetes > Propionibacteriales > Propionibacteriaceae > WQYJ01. The sequence continues at coordinate 2,226 of WRFP01000099.1, read as the reverse complement.
GTTCGCGGGATCGAAGACACGAAGGTGGTGGGCAGCACCGACCTTGGCCGATGGTTGAATCGCGTGGATCAGGGTATAGGCCCGTAGGTGGGCTTGGGACAGGTGGCTCAAGACGATCATGGCTTCGTGGACGGACTTGTGCGCCGGGGGCCAAATCCCGAACCAGTACGCCTGGGACGCGTACACGTTGGGCTCGTTGATCGTGATCCACTCATCGACCAGGTCGGACAGGTGCTGGACGACTCGTCTGACGTAGGTGAGGAAGGCCGAGACCGTGTCCCGGCGCGACCAGGCCCCGCGCTCCTCCAACCAACCAGGATTGTTGAAGTGGTGCAGGGTGACCACGGGCGTGATCCCCGCCTGGCGCAACTTGGTCAGTTCTGAGCGGTAATGGCCCAGGGCTTCCGCGTCGAAGACCCCTTCCTTCGGCTCGATTCTGGCCCATTCCAGTCCCATGCGGTAGTGCTTGACGCCCAGTTCCACCAGCAGTGCGATGTCCTGGTCGACCCGGTTCCAGTGGTCGGCGGCCCGCGCAGGCGTCGACCCATCCTTGACCGCACCCGGCCGGGTAGCCCACCGGTGCCAGTTGGTGTCGGCGTCGCCGCCCTCGATCTGTGTGGCGGCTGTGGCCACTCCCAGTTCCAAAGAACCCAAATCCAGCTTCATGACATAACAATACGACGCCGGTACGACATCTTTGACACATGAGAACATACTGGAAGCGTTCTCAGTCAGGCCGAGCCGCCACTGCTGTCGCGCGCTGGTCACTGGACGAGACATTACTGGCACACGCTCCTAAGAATCCATGTGACTATCCTCAGGTTGTGCCCTGGAATCCAGGGAAAACGTCTTGCCGGGTACTAGGCTGACCCCATGACACAGCGCACCCCGACTGCCATGGATGCCCTTGCTGACAAGCACTTTGTCGCCGAGGTCAAACTCAGTCCCATCACGATGACCTATCTCGGACTGCACACCGGCCAGGACTCCTACGACGACTTCAGCCCTGCCGGGTGTGACGCCCACCACGCGCTGGCCGCAGCCACTCTGGCTCAGTTGGACACCACGCCAGTGACCGACGACACCGACCGTGTCACCGCCTCCGCCCTGCGTGAGCGGCTGACCCTGGCTGTTGAGGAACACCAGGTCGGGGCTGACCTGATGGACATCGCCAACATCGACTCCGGGTTGCACTCGATTCGCGAGGTGTACGACCTGATGCCCACCGCCACCGAGGACGATTGGAAGACGATCGCACGCCGACTGAGCGCGGTTCCATCCGCGATCGCGGGATGGCTGGAAGCCCAGATGGCAGGGATCGAGCATGGTATCAAGCCCGCCCTGCGCCAGGTCGACGCGCTGATCGCACAGTGCGAAGGCTGGGCGCGACGCGGCGGGTCGCTCGACCAACTGCTCGCCCAGGCCCGGGCTGACTGTCCCGAACTGTCCTCGCGCACCCGTGACCGCCTGGTCGAGGGGGTCGCCATCGCCCAGGCCGGTTACGCCACCGCCATCGAGGCCCTGACCGAGGACATCCGCGAGCTGGCCACCGACCAGGATGCCGTCGGCGAGACCCGGTACGCCCTGGCCTCCCGGGAGTTCCTCGGCACCGAACTGGACTTCGAGCAGAGCTACCGCTGGGGCTTGGAGCAGGTGGAAGCCCTGGAAGAGCGGCAAACAGAGATTTGCGCGAAACTGCGCCCCGGCCTCAGTGTGGCCGACACCAAGAAGGCCCTGGACCACGACCCGGCGTACATCCTCGACGGACCAGACGCTATGAAGCAGTGGATGCAGGCCCGGGCCGAGGCAGCCATCGAGGCTGTCAACGGACCGCACTTCGACATCCCCGAGCCCGCCCGGCGCATCGAGTGCATGATCGCCCCGACCCACGACGGTGGCATCTACTACACCGAACCCTCCGACGACTTCTCACGCCCTGGGCGGATGTGGTGGTCGGTCCCCGAGGAGCAGACGGCGTTCTCCACCTGGCGGGAACTGACAACAGTCCATCACGAGGGCGTGCCGGGCCACCATCTCCAGATCGGCCAGGCCGTGTACAACAAGGACATGCTCAACAAGTGGCGTCGCCACGGCATCTGGGTCTCGGGCCACGGCGAAGGCTGGGCCTTGTACGCCGAACAGTTGATGGCGGACCTGGGATACCTGGAGGACCCCGCGATGATGCTCGGGATGCTCGACGGCCAGGCTCTCAGAGCAGTACGGGTG
>WRFP01000098.1 GCA_009778725.1 Propionibacteriaceae bacterium | reverse complement strand
GTACGTACCGGCGAAGAACCCCAAGATGGTGCCGATGATGATGCCGACCGCGTTGGCCGCCGCGTGCGAGGGAGCCCAACTGCCCAGGAACAAGGAGAACGCGGTGAAGGCGATGGACATCAGCAGCGTGATGCCGAAGACTTCGAGCAGGGCCATGGGTTTCAACCAGGTCGAGTCCGCGAAGCCGATGATCAGGTAGCCCACGATCAGGACCACCATCGACATGATCATGGCGACAATGATGCTCGTGATCTGATAACCCAGAACCACGTGAGCCGCACGGATGGGCATGGCGCGGAACTCTTTGAACCGCTTGGTGACCAGGTCGTCGACGTAGATGTTCAGCGCCGTGAAACCGGTCATGAACGCGGTGATCATGAGGATCCCGGAGAAGACCCAGGAATCGACGAACGCGGTGATCTGGGTTTCGGTGGCGTACGGGATGTCCTCCTGCAGCCGGGTGACCTGGAGATGGCCGAGGAAGAGCACGTAGAGCACCCAGACCATGGCCGAGGACAGCATCGACAAGAAGACCATCGCCGGATCGCGATAGTAGGCATGCAGGTTGCGCCTGCACAGCGCTGCCACGGTCCTCACTGCTCACCTCCGTCTAACTGATATCCGGTCGTCAAATTGAGAAAGACGTCATCCATCGTCCCCTGGACGAACTGGAAGTCTCCCGGGCACAGGTCCAGATCGTAGATGATCTGGCGGGCCACATCTGAACTGGGGACGTAGGCGTGGATGGCCCCGCCCTCGATCCAGGGATCGGTGGGGTCCATATACCTGCCCATGACCTGAAGGATCATTTCCCAGGAATAGTTGTCGTAGGTGAAACTGATGCGCGGCATCGAATACTGGGCACGCAGGGCCATCGGAGTGCCCTCCGCCAGTTTCTCGCCATGGTTGATGACCAGGACGTGGTCGGCCGCTTCGGTCTCCTGCATGTAGTGCGTGGTCAGCAGGACCGTCAGGCCCAAGGACTCGCGCAACTGTGTGATGGCCGACCAGACCTGGGCCCTGCTGCCCGGGTCCAGCCCCGTGGTCGGCTCGTCGAGGAACAAGGTGCCCGGTTGGTGGTACAGGGCCCGGGCGATGTCAGCCCGGCGTCGCTCTCCGCCGGACAAGACGCCGTACTTCCGGTTGGCCACCTGGCGCAAGTCGACCAGTTCGATCAACTCGTCGATCCTGGCCTTGGGTCCTCCATAGATCGAGCGGCGCAAGTCGAGGTTTTCCCGTACTGTCAGGAAAGGATCGAGCAGGGATTCCTGGAAGACGATGCCGATCCGCTGGCGGATCAGATGGTCTTCGCGGCCCACCTGGTAGCCATCGATGGTGATGGAACCCGAGTCCGGTGACAGCAAGGTGGTCATGCAACTGATCGCGGTGGTCTTACCGGCGCCATTGGGGCCCAGGAAGGCATAGAGGACCCCGTCGTCAACCCTGAGTGACAAACTCTTGACGGCGACAAGGTGCCGGTACGCTTTCACCAGACAATCAACAACAATCATACGTACGCCTTTACTGGCCCAGGACAGCTGGTCTGACGACCACCACTGGCACCATTCCTCGTGCCCCCTTCACGGCATTGTCCCATCCCGATCAATGCGCCTCCACTTTGCCGACATCACAGACTGAAAATCTTGCTTAAATTCCCGCGCTGACATGCCTGTTTGAGTCCCACACCCCACACGACCCTGTCATCTCCTGCTGTCTGACCCGATGCTACCACACGACTGATTGTTCCAGACCACGGTTTCAGGCTCATTCTCGAAGCGATTTATAAGAATCAATGCTGTTGATACCACTTGGTCTTCTGGACCATCCGCATGATGGGAATGAAGAACTTCAGCACATGAAGGGTGTGGGCCACGACCGCGAAAGCGACCAGATACTGATCGATGATCGGCAAACCGTCGACTTTTCGGAAGATGAGGGGGTTTTTCGTGACCGCGGGCCCGGCTGGGGCAACGGCTGCGAACATGGCGCGAGAATACGCCGCGAACGACCGCATGCTTCGGGACCGCGGTAAAAACATGCAATAAACCATGATAGACAGGAGGAAATAGTCGGCGTAGACATCGGGATCGTAGCCCCGGCGGGCGACGACCATCTGCTTGATCATGGCGACGAAACCGCGGTGGGATTCCGGGGTCAACAGCCGGTAGTGGATCTGGCTGACAGATTCGCGATTGAGCACCCAGTTGTAGGTCTTGGTGGCCAGGATGGCGATGCGCGAACCAGCCGCCAAATTGGACACGTAGGAGAAGTAGATACCCTCGCCGTACAGAGAATCAAAGAAACAAACGTTCTTTTCGATGAGGTACGACGTGCGGCACAGTCGGTTCCAGGCATACCCGGTCGACCACCGCCCGAACCCGACTGCCTGCCGGGGCGGGGAGACGCTGCGCAACACGGTGCCATCATCCAGGACGCGCTTGATCCCGCAGATGACCAGGTCCACCTCAGTCAGATGCGGGTAGGTCAGCAGGGTCTCCAGGTGGTTCCGGTCGTAGTAATCGTCCTGATCGAGGAAGGTCAGCCACTCGGTTTCGACCTTGAGGATCGATTCGTTGCGGGTGCGGGCCGCTCCCCGGTTCTGCTGGTCGATGACAAGGATGTTGTCAGGGTAACGCTCATGGTAACTCTGAAGAATCTTCAGCGAGTTATCCGTCGAGCCATCGTTGACAGCCAGCAACACCCACGCGTCGAGACCGATGCTCTGGTCAACGACACTGTTCAATGCCCGTTGCAGAAAAGCGGCGCCGTTATAGACCGGCATGATGATGGTGACTTCCTTGGTGCCCACTGATTCATCCCCTTTGTTCCAAGTCTGAATCCATTGATCCATGGTTACCCGGCCAGCGATCGGTGGATTCAGACAAAGCTTGCTGCGCCTACCTTATCGTACGGTGTCAACCTTCCGGCGGGAGCCATCACGTGGAGGATGTCAACTGAGGACTTGCCTGAGGAGATCCTGGGCGGTGTCGTGTCTTTGCAACTCGGAATTGATCGGGGTGATGACCTTGTCCGAGGCGACTTTCTCCATGGCGCGCCTGAGATGGCTGACGGCCTTGGTGGCAGTGGCCTTGGCTCCCATCACCACGGCCATACGCGACACTGAGGCGATGACCAGGCCGATGAACGCGCCGATGATCACCAGCCAGGTGGGGAGGGGAAGGACGCCCAGCTTGAGCATCGGAACCGACGGGACTTGGAAGAAGGCCCGCAAAACAAGGTCCACAGCCAACCAGCCCAGACCGATAACGGTGATGGCGAAGACGACCCACTGGAGGACCCGAACCCCTGTCCACCAGCCGTGTCCCTCGTCGATGCCCAGATCCGTGGTGACAACGGCCTGGTCGATAGCCGTGGGCAGACTGGCTGCCTGCTCCTTGATCAGGGCGTCCAGCACCGTCCTCCACTGATGGGGCAACCGCGCGCGGGCGTCGTCGCCGACGGCGCGGATGGCGGTGTCGATGCGGGCCCGGGCGACTGGGTGGACGACGGCAGATGAACGCAGCAGATCTGGCTCGTCGTCGTGCGAGCCCGATGACCGGAACTGGTCGAGGTGGAGCCTTTTCAGTGGATCGACCCGGAAGTGGGTGATCCAGGACAGCCACGGCCAACCGGTGGCCACGCGGCCTCGACGGGTGACCCCGGCCAGGACGGCTTCACCGATCTGCTTGGCGCCGACGACTTCCATGCAGGCGTTGGCGATGGTGGCGAGGTGGTTCTTCCCCAGCGCGCCCGCGGGTTCCGTGCCGACCTGGTCGGCCAAAGCCTTGGCCTGAACGAGGATGTCAGCCTCCCGGCGGCGGACCATGCTGTGCTTGGAGGATGCGACCTCGGACATGTGGTGGCGCACGGCTCCGATGCCCTGACCCGTCAGGGCCGACACTTCGAACACGGTCGGATCGTCGACCCCGTCATCTTTCAGCAAACGGACCAGATCCTGGTGAATCTCGTTCACCTGTTCGGGCGGCAGGCGATCAATCTGGTTCAGCACGAACGCCATCACCTCGGTGTGGGAGGTCAGCCTCTGGATATAGCGCTCGTGGAGCAGTGCGTCGGCGTACTTCTGCGGATCCACCACCCAGAAGAACTCGTCGACCACATCCAACAGACGATCCACCTCTTGTTTGTGGCCGGGACTGACCGAATCGTTGTCGACCAGATCGAGCAGGACGACGCTGTCGAGGTCACGGCTGACCAAGGAGTAATGACGCTGGATCCCCAGCCACTCGAGTAGCGCCGACGTGTCGGTGTCGCCGAAGGTCACCGCCATGGCGTGCTGGGTCATCGGACGGCTGATCCCAGGCTCAGCCAAGGCCGTCCTGGTCAGCGCATTGAACAAGCTCGATTTCCCGGATCCGGTGGCGCCGATTAATGCTATGACGGTTGTGTTGCGAGACAGCGACAGACGCCGGTCCACCCGGTCGATGACATTCTCGGCTTGTCCCAGTACGTCGACGTCGACTCTCCCACGACACGCGTCTACCGCGGCGACGAGAAGGGCCAGGTCTTCTTCCAGGCTAGGCACCCTTGTCTCCTTCCTGGCGTTTCTTGGCGTGGGTGTCCGGCTGCGTACGTGCAGCTTCTGTCTCAGCGATCGCTGAATTCTCTAGTCTACGCATTTCCGCCTCGCGAAGTTGGCCGATCTGGGCCCCCACGCGGATCAGTGCGGCAGGATCGATGGACTCCGCCGGAATGCGGTCGACCGTCATGGAGAGGATCCGCTCCACCTGGGCCGACAGAACCTCATCGACGTGCTCTGACAGCCGTTCCTCGGCCGTGGCGGCCAACCGCCTGATCGCCTCATCCCCGAAGACCACTTCGAGGACTTTCTGGGCGACCATCGCGGTCCCCCCGGCGACGCCGATTTCCGCTCCCGTCAGGCCAGCGGTGTGGGCGAAGACAACCAGCATCACGGAGACACCGGCGGCGTTGACGCCGAGTGCGGCAAGCCTGGCCTTGGTCCGTTTGTCAGCACCCTCATGGGTGACAATGGCCAAGACATCCTCTTGCCACCGGCGGATCGCAGAGGCGACCTGCGCCGGGAAGTCGGCCGACACTGTCCCGACATCCTCGCCCGACCACTCGATCACGTAGCGGCCGGCCGGGCTGGTCATCCAGACACTCGCCACACGGTCGGCGGCAGCCTGTCCGGCCTCAATGATCAACGACTCCAAACCCGATTTGACAGCCACTTTCACGTCGAGCGACTTGTCCGGCTCTCCTCTCAGGAGGCGACCGAGGCGGTCCCTGACGCGCCCCATTCTCGATTCGACCGAGCGCATGAACTCGCCGGTGCCCACAAAATCCTGCCAGCGGGCCATCACCTCGCCGCGCAGCAGGGTTCCGTCCCCGCTTTGGGCGCGCACGGATTTTCCGGCCTGGGCGAAGATCGTCTTGGCGTCTGACCGCAACTGGTCGAGAGCCTCGGTCTGCGCGAAGACGTGACCGGCCACATTGCCGATGCCCTTCTCCATGGCCGCGATGGCTCCATTGAGGGTACCCATGACCACCTTGGCACGGGTGATCTGGTTGGCGGCCAGGTAGTTCAGCCAGGACCGTACTGGCTCTACCGCCGCCAAAGGCAATAATCCTTGGCTGTCTGTCACCGTCTCCGGTACCGCGAACAGCGGGGACTCGCCGAGCCCGCGATCGGTCATCATCCTGGCCAGGTGCTCGGGGACCGCCGACATGGCCGCCGGCGGCACGCGATCCACCACCACACCCAGTGCCGTACTGCGCTCTGCTGCCTCGTTGAGGTATTCCCAGGGGACCGCGTCTGCGTAGCGCGCGGCCGAGGTGACGAACAGCCACAGGTCGGCGGCCGACAACAACTGTGCCGCAAGATTCCTGTTCTCGGCGTCGACCGAATCGATGTCGGGAGCGTCGAGGATGGCCAAACCCTCTGGCAAAGCCATGGATGAAACAACCTGGAGGGAGTGAACGGTATGACTCGGCTCAGTCGTGCGGGTCAATTCCGGCAAGATACGGCCAGAGTCGAACCAGCGGGCATCAGCGGGGTGATAGATCAATACAGGAGTCTTCGTCGTGGGCCTGATGACCCCCGGAGTGGACAACAACCGACCCATCAGCGAGTTGACCAGGGTCGATTTCCCTGCGCCGGTCGATCCCCCGACGACGGCCAAGACCGGAGCCTCGATAGTGTTCAGACGCGGGCGGATGTAGTCGTCAAGTTGGCTAATTGCCTTGTCAGCCCAGTCCTTCGTCTCTGCCGAACCGGGCAAGGGTAAGCTCAACTGAACCTGGAAGAGAGAGTCTCGCAACAGGGCAAGCAGGGCCGACAAAGTCTCCCCCATGTTCTCTCCTCTCCCGACAGTTGTAATGCTTACATCCTCTAGGCTGATGGTGGCCCCCATCGTGGATCACTTGCAGAATACTTTAACGGTGAGCCTACTACGTCTGATACTTTCTGTGTACGGCCCCACCGCGCGGTGAGCGAGGCTCTGCGACGCCATCTTGGCGAGTTCCAGGGCCAGTACGGACGCAGCCCACGGCCACTGACCAAACCTCCCCGCTGCGACAAGTGTGCCATGTCATCGATCAACTCATGTTCGGCGTACAATCCACCCTGATCCACCGTTCCACGCGTGATCGCCTCTCGCAGCAAGGCCAACTGCGTCGCCCGTACCTGAAGTTTCCAGGACCGGATGACATTGCCGTGCCACAGGCTCATGATGATCGTCCACACCCTGGTGCGGAAACGGGAGAAGGCTTCAGGATAGGTCGCGGGCAGCCAACCCATCGCCACATAGTCGGTCAGCCGCGCCTGGATGGTGCGCCGCTGGGCGATCGAGGACATGATCACGCGCAGGGCCACCGCGAAGACGATGGGCCAGGCGACCACGAGGACCACGGAGATCACCTGGGTGTCGGACAGGATCGACATCCACCAGTTGAAGAACATGTGTAAGAAGGCCGCGAACAGGTACCCGGTGACCGGGGCGAGCACACGGACGGTCTTGGAACGGGTCGTCACCGCAAAGGCGACGCCCACCCCGGTCATCAGCGTGAACAGCGGGTGCCCGAAACAGGTGAGCACGCCGCGGAACAGGACCATATAATCCAGTGCGGCCATCACGTCGCCGGTGCCCGAGGTGTACGAACCGTACACGACCACCCGCGCGTAGTAGATGATGTTCTCGGTGAAGGCGAAACCCGCACCGACCAAACCGCCGATGACAGCCCCCGACACACGCGAGGTGAACCGATTGCGGTCCACGATGGCAAACAGGAAAACCACGGAGGCTTTCATGGCCTCTTCGACGAATGGCGCGCTGAACACGGCCACCCGCGTGGAGAGCGTCCCCGAAGTCTCGTCCACCACGGCCATCCTGACCGAGACCCAGGTGTTGAGGAAGTACGCCAATGTGACCGCGACACAACCACCCCACATCACGGTGAGGAACCACACCCTGAACCGTTGTGGCTTGTACCGATCGACCAGGATGAAGCACACGATCCAGAACAGCAGAGTGGGCAGGGCCCGACTGGCTGACAGCCACAAAGCGTCGGCATTGAGGCCGGGAATCGTGTTGCCGTCAGTGTCCTGGGTCGACGCCATGACGCTGACCAGCAGTCGCCACAGACACACGCCCGCCAGGATGACCATGGCCGTGGTCAGCCAGGTCCATTTCGACTTGAGCACACGTTTCAGGAGGGGGCGGCCCGCCGTAGAGGCCGCGATGCCGGTGCGACGACGCAGGTATGACTGAACTTCTTCAGAAGTCATCTCAGCTACGGCCACCACTCAAGGATAGCTGGTCACACCTGGGCCCTGCTGCGATACCAGACTCACGAGATAGCTATCGACCAGCGTCAATGTCACCAGAATCCGGGCCCCGCACCCCTGACCTCCGCACCTCATTCGCGCCCCATAGAGGATTCGAACCTCTGACCGACAGATTAGAAGTCTGCAGCTCTATCCAGCTGAGCTAATGGGGCTTAGCCCGAATCCACCGATTGCTCGCGACGCCAGTGATTCAGTGCATCCAGGCTTAACTGTCTCAGTTTATCCGAATCCACCGATCGCTTGCTGTTGGGCTCCCCTGATCCATCAAAACCTTGAGCCCCGGTTGGTGGAAGCGCGTCCAGCAGTACGAGAACCCATCCGTACCGATGACGGGGGGCGCCGTACTGGCAAGGGGTGAATTAGGGTCACAGCCTGGACTTAGGCCGATCGGTGCTGGGGGACGCACTAGAGTCGAACAACCATGTCAGAACCGGGAACTAGTCACTTTTCATGGCCACGCTTCATCACTTCCGCGTACGGGCCGACCTTTCTTTCCAGCATCGGCTATGGTGCGGTGACGCCGCTGGTGGCTTTGTCT
>WRFP01000097.1 GCA_009778725.1 Propionibacteriaceae bacterium | reverse complement strand
GCGCGCGCTTGTGCCAACCTGGGCCAGATCAATCGGCAGGCCAGCCAGATCGGCGTCCGGTGGCATCTGACCTGCTCCTTCGGCCGCGCTCTGGTCGATGACGCTCTGCGCACCTGGGCTGGGCAGCCCAACCAGGTGGCCCAGGCCCAGCACGTACTGATTGATAACTGCACCCGGGCGTCTGCCGCCGCCATGGGCCGAGACGAAACAGCGGGGTGAGGGCCATGATCGGCCGAATAACACTGACCCGGTACACCATCGAGCAGCAACACCAGCATCCCGAGGCCACCGGTGACTTTTCCGCCCTGCTCCATTCTGTGGCGACCTCCGCCAAGCTGATCTCGAACCGGGTCCGTCTAGGAGAGTTGGCCAGTTCGCTGGGCACCCCGGTCGATGGGGGGACCCGGCTCAATGCCACCGGCGACACGCCCAAGGAGCTGGATTTGATCAGCAACGATATCGTCATCTCCGAAACCGAGTGGGGTGGACATCTGACCGGAATGGTCAGCGAGGAGCTTGATGACGTCCATCCGATCCCGACCACCTTCAAGCGGGGTAAATACCTGTTGGTCTTTGATCCGTTGGACGGCTCGTCCAACATCGACGTCAACATCTCTGTCGGTACGATCTTCTCCATCCTGCGCAGTCCGCATCCGGGCGAGGTGGCGACCACCGAGGACTTCCTCCAGCCAGGCACCGAGCAGGTCTGCGCCGGCTTCGCCCTGTACGGGCCGTCGACCATGCTGGTGCTCACCACGGGCAACGGGGTGGACGGCTTCACCCTGGATTCCGATGTCGGCGAGTTCGTCCTCACCCATCCGGGGATGCGGGTGCCGGAGTCCACCAGTGAGTTCGCCATCAACGCCAGCAACGAGCGTTTCTGGGAGGTGCCGATCAAACGGTACGTCTCGGAGCTTCTGGCCGGAAGCGCCGGCCCCAGAGAGCGTGACTTCAACATGCGGTGGATCGCCTCACTGGTGGCCGAGACGTACCGGATTTTGACCCGCGGCGGGGTGTTCCTCTATCCGAGGGATACCAAGAACCCGTCGGTCACGGGGCGTCTACGGTTACTGTACGAGGCCAACCCGGTCGCGTTTCTGATCGAACAGGCCGGGGGCGCGGCCTCAACCGGCAATGGCCGGATGCTCCAGGTACAGCCCACCGACATCCACCAGCGGGTTGCCTTCATCTTCGGATCCCGCCAGGAAGTGGAGCGAATCGAGCAATATCACGCGCAAGCCACCAGTGGCCCGCGCTATGACAGTTCCTTGTTCAACACCCGATCACTTTTTCGGAGCTAAAAATGTCACAAAAACATCCCGTCGTCGTCATCACCGGATCCTCTGGAGCCGGCACCACCTCTGTTTCGCACGCCATGGGGCAGATCTTCCGTCGCGAGCACATCACTCCCGTCATGGTCGAGGGCGACTCCTTCCACCGCTACGACCGGGTCGACATGGCAGCCCAGATCGCCGCGGCTGAGACCGAGGGCAACCACAAATTCTGCCATTTCTCGCCGGAAGCGAACCTGATGGCCGAACTCGAGCAGCTTTTCATCGATTATGGGCAGACCGGCACCGGTCGGATTCGCCGATATCTGCACGACGCCGATGAGGCTGAGAAGTGCGGTCAGGCGCCCGGAACGTTCACCGAGTGGGCCGCCATCCCGGAAGGCACAGACCTGTTGTTCTACGAAGGGCTGCATGGTGCGATCGTCACCGATGAGGTGAACGTCGCCCGGCATGCGGATCTCAAGATTGGCGTGGTGCCGATCATCAACCTAGAGTGGATCCAAAAACTGCACCGGGACCGCAGTGCCCGCGGTTATTCCGATGAGGCGGTGGTCCACACTATTCTTCGGCGGATGCCCGACTACGTGAGCTACATCTGCCCCCAGTTCTCGCAGACGGACATCAATTTCCAGCGGGTGCCGACTGTGGACACGTCTAATCCGTTCATCGCCCGTTATATCCCGTCGGCGGACGAGAGTTTCCTGGTCATCAGGTTCAGAAAACCGAACGGTATCGACTTTCCGTACTTGTTGTCGATGCTGCATGATTCGTTCATGTCCCGAAAAAACACGATTGTTGTTCCTGGCGGGAAAATGGACCTGGCCATGCAATTGATCTTCACACCCTTGCTGCAACGGCTGATGGAACGCCGCCGCCACATCATCGTCTGACTCGAGGGTCTATTGGGTACGGCCATGAGCGGCCCCGGGAGCGTTGGTTACATGGATGTGTGTCATGCCAGGGATGCCGGGGTGTGTGATCTGGGCGGGCCCAGGGCTAATGCAGGTGAGAGGGGAGTCTTATCTGGTTGTCAGGGCGTTGGCCAGTGTGTTGAGTGCGGGTATTAGCGCGCGTCGGTCGGCGCTGGAGAAGTCGTCCTGACGACGGCTCTGGACTGCTGCGGCGGCGGACTGCGCCTGGTCGCGTGCATCCAATCCGGCATCGGTGAGTCGGTAGGCGACGGCGGTGGCGTGCGTGCGGAGATGATCGCGTTCGACAAATCCGAGAAGCACAAACCGGTTGAGGATTGCCGAGGCAGTTTGCTGAGGAACAGCCGCTTGGCTGACGATACGGCTGGTGGGTGTGAGAGAAGCTGCATCAATGGCAGCGAGAATGTGATATTGCCCTGGAGTCAGGCCTGTCGAACGTAGGGCGAGGGCCAGCGCATCAGAGTCTTGGGTGGCGACGTTCCGCAGGGCGGCACCGAGGTGGGATTTCACCATGTCGAGGAGTTGACGACGTGCGTCCTCTTCGGGAGAGGGAACGCTCCCTCCGTGTCCGATACGCAGACACGGTTCGAGGACTAGTAGGACGCGGGTGTAGGTGGTGGGGGTGAGGAGGTCACGGTAGCCCGAGTCAACGTCATCGAGAACCGCGCGGGCTTGGGCCAGTGTTTCGCGGCCTCGCAGCGTGAGTTGGTGGAGTACGACGATGTCAGTGTCAGGATCGTCTTGCCGGGAGGTGAGGCCGAGTTGGCCGAGGCGACGGAGCAAAGTGTGGCTGGCCTGAGGGGACACCCCCAGACAACGGGCGACCTGGGCGGAAGACCAACTCAGCCCGGCGTCGAGCACCACCAGTGCGATGTACTGGTTCAGCGTGATGCTACACTGCTTCACCGCGCGCGTTTCGTGTTCGGTGACGGCAGCGGCGGCCCGCCTGAGGAGCGTGAGGAAACACTCACCGGACAGGTAGAGTGACTTGTCACCGTCATCGGAGACAATCTTGCATCGTGGGTTTCCGCTGGAGTTCTTCATCAGCCATGTAGGAGGGCGTATCACTTCCAATGATGTCATTGACGGACCGGTGGTCTAGCCGCTCGCTTCCTGCCACCTCTCTTTCACAATATTGATAGTCTACCATATGCTGATACAGGACTCTCGGATTACGGGGATCTCGACCAAGCGTTTAACTCGTCGCGGGTTTTAGCTCGGCGGCCTAACGGTCTTCTACCAGTCTTTGGAGCACCAGATGTGGAACTGCAACGTAGCGTCGACCACAACTGGCTGTGCTCACTGGCGTGTAGTTCGGGGATTACCCGCATGCACTGATCGCTTGCGTCGCGAGCGACACTGTGGGGGTGCGATGGGTCGGCGGGTGGCGTGAGGGCAGAATGGACGTCTGGTGAGCGCCGACCGACGAGCCAGCGTGCCTCAACAGGGTCGCGCAGCAGCCATGGATCGGTGCATTCGGGGATGACACAGCCACGTGACTCGTTACGGCGTGGTGTGTTCGCCAGTTTGACGGTTCTTGTATGCGGTTGCCAGGATGACGAGACCAGCGACGGCCGCGATGGTTCCAGTGAGCGGTAAGTAGCGGGCGGAGGTGAGTGAGATGACGGCCCCACCGAGGACGCCGGAGACGGCCATGCCGAGGTACATCGCCGAAGAGTTGATCGAGACGAGGAGGCCCGCCGCCGGTCCGCCGATCTGGACAAGGCGATACTGCTGGGCCGGGGCGAGCAGCCAACCGCTGACTCCCCACACAGCGGTCAGTACGAACGCGGGCACCATATACGACCCGACCAACGTCAGTCCGACAAAAGCTACCACCAGTCCCCCGAGGCTGCAGGCAACCACTGCTGTGGCACCAATCCGATCTGTGAGATGCCCTCCGACGAGGTTCCCAGCCGCTCCACCCAACCCGAAGACGAGCAGGACGATTGACAGGAAGTGGCCGGTGAGACCGCTGGTTTGCGCGAAAAAGTCGCCAATGTACGTGTAGACGGTGAATGCGGCGACGAAAACGAGCAGTGTCACCGCCAAGGCGGCGGGAGCGCCGGGGCGTGTGACGGTACGGAAGCGGTCGCGCAACCCGATGGGCTGGTCGGGAGGGACTGACCCGAGCCGCGTCGCGACCAGGGCACCGACGAGCAGTCCTGCGGCGGCGATCACCCAGAAAACCAGCTGGAAACCGGCGACACTGCCCAGGAGCGTCCCCAGTGGCACGCCGACGATGGTCGCGATGGTCAGGCCCGAGGAGACGTACGCCAGAACCTTGCCGCGCGATTCAGCCGGTGCGAGGCGTCCGGCGAGAGTGATTGCGGCAGGGCTGAAGGTCGCAGCCCCGGCGGCGGCGACTAGACGTCCGGCGACGAGGACGGGGAAGACCGTGGTGCAGGCGACCAGGATGTTGCCGCAGACGAACACGGCGAGCGATCCGGCCAGAACGGCCCGACGGTTCACGTTGCCTAGCAGGGAGGCTGACACTGGGGCGAGGATCGCGTAGGCCAGCGCGAACACGGTGACGAGTTGCCCGGCGGCAGTTGTGCTGACACGGGCCTGTTGGGCAATGTCGGGGAGCAGTCCGGCGGTGACGTACCCATCAGTGCCGATGACGAACATGCACACTGTCAACAATGCGATTCTCTTGTTCATGCGTTGTCCTTGTGGTTTATGGTGGTCGGCGTGGAGAGGAACAAGTCATCGGGGCCGATGGGTGTGATACCCCGGTTTAGCCCGAATGCACCGATCGCTGGCGTCGCAAGCGGCACTGTGGGGGTGCGATGGGTCGGCGGGTGGCGGGAGGCAGACTGGACGTGAAGTTGAACGCCGACCGACGAGCCAGCGTGCCTCCACAGGGCCGCGCAGCAGCCATGGATCGGTGCATTCCGGTAATACTCGAAAGTCAGAGCGCTACGCAGCATGTCGCGGAGGCGATCATCGTACGAGTGTCGACTATCGAATCCGGTGGATTCCCATTCAGCAATAGCGCGTTGCTGGTTGACAATGACTGCGTTTGCACGGGAACGGGCTTCTTCACTACGAAACATCTGGAACCTCCTCCGACGGGCCACAACAACACAGCCCAACTGATAACCATCAGCCTAATCTATACCCGGTATTGATACAAATATGAGAGATATATCGTTTCACGGTAATTCGTGTCGGAGGATGAAGTCGGCTTGCTTGGTGTGTTGGCGGGTCGGGATATGGAGCCCGCGCCGGGCTCTAACGTTCGGGACGATCGGTGGCGGATCGCTCAGCGGGCGGCATACGTGTGATCCCACAATCGGAAAGCGGTGAAACCCAGGGTCACCACAACCAAGGGTATTTCAGCAGGCTCGATCGGACACGGTCAGATGGGTACGGTGACCTCGATCGTGGTGCCCTCACCGGGGGCGGAACGGATTGAGAAACGGCCATCGATCAGACGGGCCCGCTCGGCCATTCCAGGTAGCCCGTAGCGTCCGGTGGCGGCGCCTGCGGACAAGCCGTCGCCCAGGGGTGGTGCGAAGCCGTTGCCGTCGTCACTGATCGACAGCACCACCGAGGTGCCGCGTTGGACCAGTTGGATGGAGGCGTGTTCGGCCCCGGCGTGCTTGACCACGTTCTGGATCGCCTCCTGCGCGATGCGGAACAACGAGACTGTCACCGCTTCGGACAATTCGACCTCGTCGGCGGTCACGTCGATGTCGAGATTGGGAATCACCCGCGCCATGGAGGTCAAACCGGCCGCGAGACCGAGGTCGTCGATCACCGGACTGTGCAGACCGGTGATGGCTGCCCGCGTCTCACCCATCGCCAGGTCGGCCAACTCACGGGCCGCGGCGACCTGTGTGTTCGCATAGTCCGGATCGCCGTCGCTCAAAGCGGTGGCCGCCGCCGACAAGTGGAAGGCGAGCCCGGCGATCGCCTGGCTGACCCCGTCGTGGAGATCGGTCGCGACCCGGCGGCGTTCAGCCTCTTGGGCCGTCACGGTGGCGGCGACCAGTCCGTCCAAGATGGCGCGCTGGGTGGCCTCCGATGCGGCCGCGGTGTCCAGGCCGATGCGCAGCGCCAACAGGTCGGCTCCCTGTTGGCATTGTTCCGTCTCCTGAGCGGTGAAGACCCGCCGCTGGCGCTGGTGCAGGGCCACCACCGCCACCACGGACCCGGACGGCAGTCGTGCCGGGACGCACAGCCGGGACACCAACCCACCAGGTGGAAGGCCCAGCAACTGACGATGGGCCTGGTTGCGGGGACTGTCGTCGACCAGAGCTACCGGGATCGCCTCGGCCGCGACCCGGCCGACGACGCCGCTTCCGACCGGCATTCGTGCTGCATCCAGGTCGGGCAAGCCCGGCGGGTACCCGGCCACTGGCGCGATTTCGCCGTCAGGGAGCACCTGCCAGATCAGAGCGCCATCAGTACGCCACCCCTCGGCGAACAACGCGGCGGCCCGATTGAGCATGCCCGACAAGTCCGGGATCCCGGTCAGCAGCTTGAGTAGCGCGCCGAGCGGACCGTCCACCTGCCCTGTCATCGGTCTGGGGTTCAATGGAAGAGGCCTTCACGCAGGGCGGCTGCCACCGCAGCGGCCCGGTCGTTGACCTCCAGCTTGCGGTACAGCCCCCGCAAATGGGTCTTCACTGTGTCGTCGCTGACCACCAGCCGGGTCGCGATTGCCTTGTTGGACAGCCCGGCCACCAGCAGCGCGAGCACTTCGCTCTCCCGCTGGGTCAGCCCCAGGCGCGCCCCCGGCCAGAATTCCCCGCTGGTCAGGTGCGCCGCCACCGTCGCCACCCGGCCGGCCAGCGATGGGTCGATGACGACTTCCCCGGCACGCACGTTCTCCAGGTGGCGGATCAGTTCCGGTCCATCCGTGCGCTTCGTCAGATAGCCACTGGCGCCAGCCCGCAGTGCCTGATAGAGGTATTGCTCATCGTCGTACACCGTCATGAAGACGACCTTGACCGCTGGCGCGACCCGCAGGATCGCGGCGCAAACATCCAGTCCGGAGGAGGAGCGCAGCCGCATGTCGCACAACACAATCTCCGGCGCGTACTGCTGCACTGCCTGCACCGCCTCGTCCAGTTCGCCAGCGCTGCCGACCACCTCGACCTGGTCGGGGAATCGGGACAGCATCGCAGCCAGGCCGACGCGTACGATCTCATGGTCGTCGACGAGGAGGACTCGCAACGGCTTAGAGATCCGGTCACTGACAGGCATACACATCACAATAGTGAACCCCGCGTACGACACCTAAAATGTCCGGCTACTGTTTCGAGCCCGCCGTCAGCCGGGCTGGGCTACCATGGAAGCGTGTCGGACAAGGTGGTGCGAATGAAGCGGGCCGACGCCCAGGCGGCCCGGCCAGTGATGCTTGCCGTCGGAGGCGACTCCGGAACGGGCAAGACCACGCTGACCCGTGGCCTGGTGGAGGCGCTTGGGCCTGACCAGTGCGTCTCGGTGTGCCTGGACGACTACCACCGGTACGACAGGGCCGCCCGCGCCGGGCTGCCTTTCACAGTCAGCCATCCCGATGCCAACTATCTGGACATCGCCGAGCAGCACTTGCAGATGCTGGCCACCGGCCAGCCCGTCCTCAAGCCGGTGTACGACCACCGTACTGGCACCTTCGGCGCCATGGAATACCTCCAACCCCGGCCATTCGTGATCGTCGAAGGGCTCTTCCCATTGTTCAGCCCGCTCAGCCGCGCCTGCTTCGACATCAAAGTGATGCTCGATCCTCCGGAGGATCAGCGCCGAGCCTGGAAGATCACCCGCGACACCACCGAGCGCGGTTACACCGTCGAGCAGGTGCTCGCCGACCTGGCGGCCCGGGAAGCTGACTCGGCCGAGTTCATCCGGCCGCAGCGCCGCCACGCCGACATCGTGGTACGCATCACCCAAGATGCTGGGCAGGACGACCCCCTGTTGGCCGAGGTGTTGTTGCGTGGCACAGTGCCGCGCCCGCCGCTGGCCAACATCCTCATCGGCGACGCCAACTCGGCGATGTCCTTGACGATCATCCGGGACAGTGACGGCACCCCGGTGGACTGCCTGCGGGTACGCGGTGACGCCGACCCCGCCGAGATCGCCCGCGTACAACAGGCGATCTGGGACAACGTCGACTCTCCGTCATCCTCGGCGTCAGGCCCTGTC
>WRFP01000096.1 GCA_009778725.1 Propionibacteriaceae bacterium | reverse complement strand
CGAGCCCCCATGCAGAATCGAACTGCAGACCTTCTCCTTACCATGGAGACGCTCTACCGACTGAGCTATAGGGGCAAGCGCATCAAAGATACACGAGAACTGACTCTCACACCAAATACGCGCTGTGTCCAGGCTTGTCCTGAATCCACGGATTCAGGCCTGTCAAGAATCTTACCTCTGAGCCGACCAACCTGAAAAGGGCCCGCCCATGTCCATGCCTGAAGCCTGGACACTCAGGTGTTGGTACGAGCCCGGAGGTACGACAGGTGGGAAAACTCAGCTGTTCTGCCAGCGTCCCAGTGTCGGAACGAACTGCGACAGTTGTTCGCGGGCGGCCTGCTCACCGATCTTGTGGGCGAGGTGTGGCACACCCATCTCGATCATGTCCTGCGCGGTCGCGTCAGGCTGGAGAAAAGCACCGTCCTTGTAGCAGTAGATGCAATAGATGCTATTGCTGCCGTCGGCTTCCTGTGCGATCATGCTGGCGTGCTCAGCGTCGAAGGGAATGCCACAGCTTTGGCAAAATGTTACTTCGGACATAGTGCTGGTCCTTTCTCGTCATCGTATCAAGTCAAAACGGTCAGCGTTCATGACTTTATTCCAGGCCGCCACAAAATCACTGACAAATCTGTCCCGGGCGTCGTCGCTAGCGTACACTTCCGCGATGGCTCTCAGTTGTGAGTTCGAGCCACAGATCAGGTCTACCCTGGTCGCCGTCCATTTTTCTTGGCCAGTCTTGCGGCACACACCGGTGAACACATTCTCGTCGCCGGTGGTCCTCCAGTCAGTGCCCATGTCCAGCAGATTGACAAAGAAATCATTGGTGAGTGCTTCGGGAGTTGTGGTCAAGACTCCGTGTGGACTCTGCCCGTAGTTAGTGCCCAGTACGCGGAGCCCTCCGAGCAGCACTGTCATTTCCGGCGCTGTCAGGGTCAAGAGTTGCGCCCTGTCAACCAGCAATTCCTCCGGTTTGGCGGAGAATGGCTGCTTGAGATAGTTTCTGAACCCGTCATAGACCGGCTCCAGGACCCGAACCGACCGGACGTCTGTCTGCTCCTGGGACGCATCCATTCGGCCCGGTGTGAACGCCACGGTGAGCGTGGTGCCCGCTTTGCCGGCCGCCATCTCGATCCCCACGGCGCCGCCCAGGACGATCAGGTCGGCCATGGACACGAATCTCCCGTTCGTACCAAAATCGCGCTGAATGCGGTCGTAGGTGGCCAGGACCGGCCTCAATTGCTCGGGTTGATTCACTTCCCAAGACACCATCGGTTCCAGCCGGATGCGAGCGCCGTTCGCTCCACCCTTGCGATCTGAACCCCGGAAGGTGGCGGCACTGGCCCACGCGGTGCTGACCAGTTGCGACACGGTCAAACCGGACGCGGCGATCGTGGCTTTCAACTGCTCGACATCCTGGTCGGTGATCAGGTATCCGTCACGGACCGGAATGGGGTCTTGCCAGATGAATTCCTCCTGCGGGACATCGGGTCCGAAATACGCCGACGCCGGCCCCATGTCCTTGTGGGTGAGTTTGAACCAGGCCTTGGCGAAGGCGTCCGCGAACTTGTCCGGGTGCGCGTAGAAGTCCTTGGAGATCTGCTCGTAGGCCGGGTCGAACTTCAGGGCCAGATCGGCGGTGGTCATCATCGGACGATGCTTCTTGCTCGGATCGAAGGCGTCCACCACCATGTCCTCATCGGCAACATCTTTGGCCAGCCAGATGTAGGCTCCGGCCGGGCTCTTGGTCAGTTCCCACTCATAGGTGAGCAGAACCTTCAGATACCCCATGTCCCAGTGGGTCGGGTTGGGCTTCCACGCACCCTCGATACCGCTGCCGATGGTGTCGTCCGCGTCGCCGGTGCCGAAATCGCTCTTCCAGCCAAGGCCCTGCTGCTCGATCGGAGCAGCTTCCGGCTCCGGTCCGACGTGGGTCGCCGGAGCCGCGCCGTGCGCCTTGCCGAAGGTGTGACCTCCGACGATCAGTGCGACCGTTTCCGCATCGTTCATCGCCATCCGGCCAAAGGTTGCCCGCACATCCTTGGCCGATTCAGCCGGGAGAGGTTGCCCATCAGGGCCTTCCGGGTTGACGTAGATCAGGCCCATCTGCACAGCGGCCAGCGGATTGTCGAGCTTGCGGTCGCCCGAATACCGGCTGTCGGCCTGGTCCGAAGTGGCCAGCCACTCCTTTTCGGAACCCCAGTAGACATCCCCTTGCGGTTCCCAGACATCTTCACGACCACCGGCGAAGCCGATCAGCGGGCCGCCCATGGATTCGATGGCACAGTTGCCAGCCAAGATCATCAGATCGGCCCACGAAATCTTCTGGCCGTACTTCTGCTTGATCGGCCACAGCAGCCGGCGGGCCTTGTCCAGATTCACGTTGTCAGGCCAGCTATTGAGGGGGGCGAAGCGTTGGGTGCCGTCCCGCGCCCCGCCACGGCCGTCCAGCGCGCGGTAGGTGCCGGCGCTGTGCCAGGCCATTCGGATGAAGAAGGGCCCATAGTGGCCGTAGTCGGCGGGCCACCATTCCTGGGAATCGGTCATCAGGGCGTACAGATCGGACTTGACCGCCTCAAGATCCAGCGTCTTGAATTCCTCGATGTACCTGAATCCGCGTCCCATCGGATTGCTCAGATCAGAATTGAGATGCAAGACACTCAGATCGAGTTGATCGGGCCACCAATCCTTGTTGGCCGTACCTCGGGTGAAATCCGGCCTGCTGCTCGCATGGCCACCGACCGGACAGCTTGATTCGCTCATACCACTAGCCTCCTTGTTTTCATGGACGGCTTGTGCCGGTTGGGTGCACCGATGAGTCATCGTCACCGCGATGGCCTTCTGGTCTCCACCCTCGTTCAGGGGTTTCGGATTCGCCAGACGCTCCAGATTTTTCACGCGCTTATTCGGTTCACACAGTTCCTGCACGCTCCTCACGAGCGTGCGGCCGACACCGACAAGTAGAGCGGATACCACCATCGCCAGGACAGGTCATGCACCCGCCGACCAGATAAACCGGCCAACATTTCTCACGGAAATACTACTCTGCCCAGATCACGACCGAGAAAACGGCACAAAAGTTGTTCGGGTCACAGAAGAATTTATCCAACAGGTTTATGCAACACAGTGGTGGCGGGTGAAGGATTCGAACCTCCGTAGGCATTCACCGACAGATTTACAGTCTGCTCCCATTGGCCGCTCGGGCAACCCGCCAGGATATCCGGCGCTTAACCATAGCACTTGGGACCTGACCGGGCCAAACGACCTTCAGGTCGTGGCGGTGCCGGCGCCCCTGGGTTGGTCGTCACCACGATTTGTGGTGCACCCCAAGCTGTGGGCCACTATCTGGACGCTGTGATAACTAAAAGGATACTAAATCTCACTATTCGGACGGATAACTTGCATCCGGCATCTTTGTGGTGTGAAGTTTGTTTTGGTCATGCGGTACCACTCGGTAGGCAGACAACTCGGCAAAGGCGCCGTCGCAGTAGTCATTCATGAAGGAAAGGACGACAATGGCAGCGCCAGCACTGGTTATGTTAACCCATGGCAGCACGGAACCCAGTGTGGCTGAGGTCAGCCACCACCTGCGTTATGGCCTACAAACCATCCGCCCCACCCTTGAGGTCAATGCCGCGTTCATCGACCACTGTCCTCCCACGGGTCCCCAGGTCGTCAGTCATCTGGTGGGACGCGGGGTCACCGAGATCGTCTTCGTACCGCTGCAACTGTCGGCTGTGACCGATCATGATCCGGCCATCGACCAGGTCGTCAAGAAGGTGCAACGCACCCATCCGTCGATCAAGTTCTCGGTGGCCCGGCCTCTCGGACCCGAAGCCTGCCTCCTGCGACCCTTGGACGAGCGCTTGCGTTCTGCCTTGTGGACCGCCCATGCCACCGAGATCGACGGACTGGTGTTGTCCGCCGAGGGGCCCTCCGACATTCGCGGGTCCGGGATGCTGGCCCGCCGTGCCCGCCAGTGGGGAGCCCATCACAAGCTGCCCTGTGTCCTGGCGACCTCCGACGGCTCGTCCCCGAACGTGGCAGCCGCCATCGAATCCCTCAACTCCCAAGGACGCCGCCACGTCGCGGTCGGTTCCTTCTGCCTGGCCCCCGACAAAGACTTCGAAGCCCAGGCCCGCTTGGCCCTCAAACACGGTGCCATCGCCGTCAGCGCACCCATCGGTGTCGATGACGCAGTCCTCGACTTGATCCTCGCCCGGTACGCGTTCGCCGCCATGGATTTGCTCACCGACGACGAGGAAACCGGCGAGGCGTACTCGTCAATGCAGGTGTCCGTACTCCACGGCTGAGCCTGATTTCACCGTTCACCGCGTGCTCGGATTGAGTGTTTTTCGTGTGCTGAATTAGTTTAGGCGTCGTTCGAGAATGAATGAACCTTGTCTTCGGATGGATGGCTGCTCGTGAAAGCTAAAAGAATTCCTCTCAGGCTGAGGGATTTTCTTAAGCTGGATGGAAAGCCCGACTGCCGACCAGCTGGTCGAAGGTGGACGCGACCAATACTACCTGTTTTGATAATTGACATTGCACTTTTCCTGTATTTATCGACTACGACTGTTACCAACACTGAGTTCATGTTGCCCATCCATAGCTTTTTTCACCTAGAACCCGACATCATAACCACCGTTCCAGTCACCAAAGTCAGCGCCATTGAACAGGTCTGCCGGACCACATGTTGCCCATTTTTGGGGGTCTGTATCGCCAGCTAGTGCCCACGTGTTGGACGGTTTTAGGGTGCTGTCATACGTGGCGTTCTTGGAGTCGATATCCAGGTTCCCGGTGGCGCCCACCGTAAACGTATCAATCGCGTTGCTAGCGCTGCCTGCAGAGTCGTCACCGCCGAAATCAATAGTGTAATCACCGCCACCAAGACCGTACGCGATACAGGTCACTTTGGAATTCGGTGTGAAGTTGCGCAATGAGTAATGCAGATAATTCCACCCCGAGGACTCCAGGGCGCCAGCAGTGAGCTTGAACGCAGCGGGTCCCCATGTCGTGACCTGGCTCGTCGCCGACCTGGCTGATCGGCTCACACTCGAGTCAGTGTTGGTGATGGTCGCGGTGACTGTCACTGTCAGCCCCGTGTTGCTTCCCACATTCGTGCCCGTTCCCACTGCACATTTCGTCAGTGTGGCGGTCATTGCACTGGTTCCTGACTGGGTGTCCGAGCAGGTTGTGCCCGTGATCGTCAACGTCAGTGAAGCCCCGTATCCCATACCATTACCGGTGGCTGAGATGGTGACGTACCCTTGGACGATCTGGGGCGAACCCAACGTCACTGTCATCTCAGGGCCTGCCGCGGTCTGGCCGGAGGCCGTCTTGGGGGTCGGGTCGGTGCGGGAGACGGTCTTGTCTGCGTTGGAGAAGGTGGCTGTGAAGGTGCCTGTCTTGTTATATCCGAGGTCGCAGGTAACCGACGCTGTCAGAGATCCCGTGCCTGTGTGTGTGTCCGTGTTGCACGGCCCTTGGAGGGTAAGGGTGGCACTGACACCATTTCCGTTGCCGGTCACGGTGGCGACTAGTGTCGATCCTTGGGTCGCCACTTGGATGTCGCCGAGTGTCATGTCCGGAGGGGCTGAGGTCGTACCCGAACCTGACTTGGTCTGGTCAGGTCTGTTCGCAGCCGTGTCGGTGTTGGAGATTTTGGCGGTGAACGACCCGGACGATGAGTAGCCGACCGTGCAGGTCACAGAGGCTTGGAGAGCTCCAGTGCCTGAGTCTGAGTTCGAGGGGCACGGTCCGTCTATGGTGAGGGTGGCGCCCAGGCCGTTCCCGTTGCCGGTCACCACGGCGGTCAGGTTGGGTCCGTTGCCAGTCACGGTGATGTTTCCGAGCGTCATAGCTGGGGGTTGGGCGGTTGTGCCTGATTTGGTGGCTTTTTGGGTGCTGCGGACCGGGTTGGTGTCGGGCGAGGAAAAGGTTGCCGAGAAGGTACGCGACACGCTCCAGCCGAGCGTGACCGAACAGGTGATCGTCACTGTGGAGGTGTTCGTGGCCGACTTGTCACAGTCCTTCTCCGATCCACTGGTATTGGTCACGGCCAGGGTCGCCGATGCGCCGTTCGCGTTGGCAGTGGCGGTGACATTGAGGACGTTGTTGTTCGGGGCTACGGTCAACGTGATCGGACCCAGCGGGCCGAAGGGTGTGACCGACACTGCTGGGGAGGCCGCACCGCACGTGGGCCCGTTACTGGTGGAGTCGTAGCAATCCCGGGCTGTCACCGACACAGAGGTGCCATTCGCCGACGGGATTTTCACCGACTGGTCGAAAGCCTGGTTGTAGGCCTTGATGGTTTGCACAACTGTGCCACCGATCATCACCTGAATATAACTTGACGCTGGGTCACCGTGTGACACTGGTGCGGTTCCTGTGATCCGGATCGTCTGATCGGCCCCGGTCGGCGACACCGTGATACTGCCCATCACCGGGGGCTGGCCTTCAGCCGACCAGGAGGCAGTGGCTGTCGTCGAATACTGTTGAGGCTGGTTTTTCGCCACAACCTGGAAGGTGTGCATGCCACTATCGAGCGAGATCGAGTCTTCTTTACAGGTGGTCGCTGTGATCCCTTGACATGAGGCAATAGTCGTACCATTGTCAGTCACCCAATACTGGACCGGACCCTGACCGTTGGGGAATGCCGTCGACCAGGTCAGGGTCACCGCAGCAGAATCGGTGTTCAAATTGGACGCACTGGGTTTGTCGACCGTGAAGGTGCCTGGGGCCCCTGATGGCCAGCCCGTGACCGTGGCGGCTGTCTTGGATGTCCCTTGGGCGTTGACAGCCCAGATCGAGAACGTCGTCTGGTTGTTGGGCAGCCCCGACACTGTGGTGGTGGTTCCCGTCACCCCTTGCTTGGACCCACCCGGCCACGAGATGGTGTAACTCAACCCCGCGACGTTGCAACCGCAGGCCGAGGATGTCATGGCATTCCACGCTAGATCGATCGCGCCGTCTTTCGGGTTCGACGCGGTGAAACCGGTCACGGTCGTGGGGACAGTGTCAGCCTGAATACTCGTCGACCAGGGACTCCACGGGCCCTGGCCCACTTTGTTGACAGCCAAGACATGGAACTTGTACGTTGTGGGAGCATTGTCGACTGGTTGTGCCGTGCAGGACGTCGACGGGCAGGTCCATTGGGTGCCCTTGTCGTCTTCGAGAATGTACCTGTCGATACTCACCCCATGGTCGTTCGGGGCTTTCCAGGACAGTTGGATCGCATGCGACTGCACCGACGTGCCCGCGACCGGGGCCGTGGGTGCTTCGGGAACATTGATCACATTGACGGTCAAGGTCGTCGACGTCTGGCGAGCCACAACTGAGGTATCGGCCACATCCGACACGGTGATGGTGTAGGTCAGCGTGCCCGCGAAGTCAGCCGCCGGAGTCACGGTCCACTTTTTCGTCCCTCCACCCGACACGCTCGCCTGATCAGTGGTGGTGCCGGGAGCTTGGGCGATCGACACGATCGTGTCCTGGCGGCCGTTCACCAGCGGCGAGGTCAGTGAGATTGTGCCGGAGACCGGCTGCCCGCCCTGCGTGTCAGCGGTGATGGGGTTGATCCGCGGTTTCGCCGCACCGACCACCTGCACATTTACCATTGCCGGTGTCGCCGCAGTGCCGTCAATGGTGATTGACAAGGTTCCTGTGTCGCCGGCTGTGGCGGTGCCCAGAGCTGACAGGATCATCCCACGCATATCGGGAGTGGCTGCGACTGAGACATCCTTGGGCGCGTTCACAAACGCGGCACAATACGTCAACGTATTCAGCAGCGCCGGATCCGGGGTCCAGACATGGCACAAACTCGTGATGTCGGTCGGGGATCCGGTCTGGCCGACCTGGATCACCTGGGCGGTGTCCGGGCAGTACATCACTGGAGTGTCAGGGCCGACCTGGACCGGGATCGACACCACCGTCGTACGGCCATTCGGATCGGCCAACGACGTACCATCGGTGACCTCCATCGACACCGACGCCGGACCAACATACCCATTGCTCGATGTCAGTTGAAAACCGGTCACCGAGGTCATCGACATCGCAAGAGCAGTACTCGGGGACGCCTGCACCGTGTCATCCGTCGTGATCCGCACCGGCAGACCACGCATCGACGCCACATAGTCAGCCAGGTTGAACTCCTGGGTTGAATCCTGGTCGATCGAAATCGGCCCCGTCACATACGGCAAACCATCAGAAATCGCCGGGACGTAAATCAGCGCAGCCGACTGACCACCTTGAGGATCGGTCAACCGATACGTGACAATCTGAGGAGACGACTTCTGCGGAATCGTCACCACCCCAGCGTTGACCGTCGCATCCGGACAATTCAACACCTCAATTTTCAGCGTCGTCACATCCGAATCCGGG
>WRFP01000095.1 GCA_009778725.1 Propionibacteriaceae bacterium | reverse complement strand
GTGGTCTGCTCGGACCTTCCTCTCTACTGTGCCATGACCCGCCCTGCACAGGCATTGGGGCATGCCACCGAATCCGACCCTGGGGATAACCCCACCTCGTCTTGGGCAGACGCGATCACAGGAGATGGATTAGACGCGGTCGGACGCTCGCCCGTGAAACTCATCCATGCCATGGTTGATGCCGAAGAAATCAGCAAGAGCGTCCATCCAGTCTGGGGGGAGCAGTCGCAGCAGAGGCATCGAATTGACGAACCAGGGCATGACCAGCACCGCCCTTCGCGACTCGATCGCGTCCAGTGTCGCGATTGCCACCGTCGCGGGAGGCAGGATCGGCAGTAGGGCAGAAAAGCGGGTGGTGACACCGGCGAACATGCCCGTACTCATATAGTAGGGGGCGACAATCAGCGTACTGACCTGGGAAGACTGTTGGCGTAGTTCATTGCGCAGAGCCTCGTTGAATCCGAAGGCACCGAACTTGCTGGCTGAGTAGTCCGTCATCTTGGCCGGACCCACGAGTCCGGCCGCACTGGAGATCGTGACAATACGTCCGTGGTCGCGCTCCAGCATGCCAGGCAGGAAGGCCCGGGTCACCCAGAACAGAGAATGCAGGTTCACCTGGAGGGTGCGCTCGATCGAGGCCGGATTGTTGTCCAGCAACGCTCGGCCTGAGACGACACCAGCATTGTTGATGAGGATGTCGATGGCACCAGTTTCTTCGGCTGCACGCGTCACTGCTGCCTGGTCCGTCACATCGACGGCCAGCGCCCGGGCCTGGCAGCCACGGTTCTCAATGATGGACACGCTCGCCTGGGCCCGCTGTTCGGACAGGTCCCAGATGACCACCTCCTGGGCTCCGCGCTGAGCCGCCCCACAGGCCAGTAGTCGTCCAAGACCGGAGCCTCCTCCGGTGACCAGGACCCTGGCGTTCGAAAATGATAGCGTCTGCTTCATCGCAACCTCCTTGTGCTGGGATCTGGCCTCCGAAGCCTGGTGGCTTTCCCGTCTCTTGGAATCTACCGCACGCGTTCCCCGTCGTCCACGAGTTGCCGAGGGCTAGGCTAAGAAGGCTAGTTCTCACGAAACTTGAAGGGGGTGGCATGGAGCGCGGACGGTTGCGGATTCTCCTGGGTGCTGCTCCCGGGGTGGGCAAGACGTACGCGATGCTCGACGAGGGCCGGACCCTGAAAGAGGCGGGCAAGGATGTCGTGGTCGCTCTGGTCGAGACCCATGGCCGTCCGGCGACCACAGCGATGACCGAGGGTCTGGAGATCCTCCCGCGTCAGGCTGTTACCCACCGGGGCGTCGAACTGACGGAGATGGACGTGGACGCCGTCATCGCTCGTGACCCCGATGTTGCCCTGGTCGACGAACTCGCACACACCAATGCCCCCGGTTCACGCCACGAGAAGCGCTGGGAGGATGTGGGGGAGATTCTCGATGCGGGAATCGACGTCATCGCCACGGTCAACATCCAGCACATCGAATCTCTCAACGACGTGGTCCAGCAGATCACCGGTGTGGTCCAGCACGAGACCATCCCCGACGGGATCGTCCGCCAGGCCGACCAGGTCGAGATCGTCGACCTCACACCCGAAGCCTTGCGCGACCGCTTGTCAGCCGGCCATGTCTACACCGCCGAGCGCATTGACGCGGCGCTGTCCAACTATTTCCGGGTGGGCAATCTCACCGCCTTGCGTGAACTTGCCCTGTTGTGGGTCGCCGACGAAGTCGATGTGGCGCTGAAGGCCTACCGTACTCAACACGGGATCGAAGACGCGTGGGAAGCCCGCGAACGGGTCGTGGTGGCCTTGACCGGGGGCTCGTCCGGGGAAACCATTCTCAGGCGTGGGGCCCGGATTGCGGCTCGGTCGGGCGGGGGAGAACTGCTCGCGGTGCACGTCGTCACCCAGGACGGATTGAGGTCCTCGACTCCGGGTACGCGTGCCAGTAACCGGCTCCTGGTCGAACACCTCGGAGGCAGTTATCACGAGGTGGTCGGTGACGACATCCCCCAGGCGCTGGTGGATTTCGCCAAGGCGGTCAACGCGACCCAACTGGTGCTGGGGGCCCCTCGTAAGTCCTGGTTTTCGGGTCTGCTGCCCGGGCGGGACGTGGGTGCGACAGTCATCCGCGAGTCGGAGAGTATCGACATCCATATCGTCAACACTGTGTTGCCCAAGAGGCATCACCTCCTGTTCCGGCGCGGTGCGGTGAGTATGCGGCGTCGTCTGGCTGGGTTTCTGATCGCCCTGATTGGCGGTCCGGGCTTGACCTGGGCTTTGTCCACTGTCACCGTGGTGGAGAGCATCACCACCGACGTCCTTGCCTTCCAGTTGCTCGCCGTCATCGCGGCTCTGGTCGGCGGCATCTGGCCGGCCCTGTTCGCGGCCCTGTGGTCGGGCATCCTGCTGAACTATTTCTTCATTCCGCCGCTGCACAACATGACCATTCACTCCACTTCCGGGGTGGTCGCCGTGGTGCTCTATGCCATCGTCGCAGTCTTGGTCTCCCTGGTGGTCGACCGGGCGGCACGCCAGACCCGGATCACTCGCCGGATCGCGGCTGAATCCGAGATTCTGGCAACGGTGGCCGGCAGCGTCATGCGCGGACAGGACGCTGCCCAGGCCATTCTGGACCGGATCCAGGAGGCTTTCAATCTGGACAGTGTACGGTTGGTGAGCCAAGCCGGAGTGCTGGCCGAGGTGGCGAAAACCCAGGCCACCGGCGAGTCGCCCGGGTCGGCGCGCGCCGCGGACTCACCGGCAGAGATTTTCCCCGTGGGCGAACGGGCGCAGTTGGAGGTGCACGGCCCGGGTCTGGCGGGCACCGAGCGCAGGCTCATGGGCGTACTGCTGGCTCAACTCGACTCGGCACTGGAAGTTGGCGACCTGGCTCGTACCGCGAGTGAGGTGGCGCCGCTGGCCGCGTCGGAGCGCATGCGGGCCACCCTGCTGGCTGCACTGAGCCATGAATTGCGCCGTCCCTTGGCGACAGCGACTGAGGCGACAATGAGACTTCGTTCTCTGGGAAGATTCGGTGCGCATGACCGGGCCGCGTTATTGTCGACTGTCGACGAGAATCTGGCTGCCTTGTCGGGGCTGATCAACGATCTGCTCGACACGAGCAAGTTGCGTGAAGGGGTTCTGGTCATCGATCGTGTGCCCATCAAGACGGCTGAGGTGATCCACTCTGCTTTGCAGGAAGGAGCCTTCGACGAGGACCTGATCGAACTCAATCTCGCTGCAGACATTCCCGACGCCCTTGCTGACAAGGCACTTCTCAAACGTGTCCTCGTCAATCTGCTGCTCAACGCCTCGCGCTTCGCTCCCAAGGGTACGAAGGTGAGACTGGCGACCAGCGCCTTTGCGGGGACGGTGGAAATCAGGGTGGCCGACCGGGGTCCCGGTGTGCCTCCCGAGCGCTGGGAGAGCATCTTCCACCCGTTCGAACGCCAGGGTGACACGGACGAGACCACCGGTTTAGGACTGGGGCTCAGCCTGTCGCGGGGATTCGTCGAAGGAATGGGTGGGACGCTGACCCCCGAGGCCACCCCGGGCGGTGGGCTGACCATGGTCGTCCAACTGGCGGCCGCAGGCGCAGCTAACAATGTGAGTCCGGTTTCGGCGTGACGGCACAGCATACTTCAGCCCGGTCCCCCGGACTGCTCATGGTTGGTTTGTGGTCTCACGATGGACTGAGTGATGACAGAGTTAGTATGCAGAGGCGGTGATGGAGAAAGGACGTGTCCATGCTGGATCTGGTCTTCGTGGTTGGCATCGTCATCCTGTTCGTCGGGATGGGTGCGTTCGGACGACTGGTGGCACGGCTGTGATCGTTGTCAATATCATCGGCGTGGTTGTCGGAATCGCGGCGATGGTGTATCTGATTTTTGCGTTGGTCAAACCTGAGCGGTTCTGATGCAGTGGGTATGGGCCATCACCTCGGTGGCGACTGTGGCGATCGCGCTCATCGTCGTGTACCGTCCCCTGGGCGACTACATGGCGTGGGTCTTCAGCTCGACCAAGGACTGGAAGGTCGAGCGGGCGATCTACCGGATCATCGGTGTCGATTCCCACAGTGAACAATCCTGGCAAGCGTACTTGCGCGCCGTGCTGGTCTTTTCGTGCGTCGGGATGCTCCTGTTGTACGCCATGCAGCGGTTGCAACCCTGGTTGCCGTACTCCTTGGGTCTTGGTTCCATCTCACCAGACCTGGCCTTCAACACCGCCGCATCCTTCGTGGGAAATACCAATTGGCAAGCATATTCGCCGGAGAGTACTGTGGGCTACACCGTACAGATGGCAGGGCTGAGCGTTCAGTGTTTCGTGTCCTCGGCCGTGGGCCTGGCTGTCGCGATCGCGCTCGTGAGGGGATTGGCGCGCAAGGGGGCGACGACCATCGGCAACTTCTGGGTGGACCTCGTGCGGGCCAACCTACGGATCTTGCTGCCCTTGTCCGCCGTGGCCGCCCTGGTCTTGATCGCCGGCGGTACGATTCAGAACCTGACGGGGTTCACCGATATCACGACCATCGCGGGCCAACTCCAGACGCTGCCCAATGGCCCGGTGGCCACCCAAGAGGCCATCAAGATGTTGGGGACCAACGGGGGTGGGTTCTACAATGCCAATTCTGCTCATCCGTTCGAGAATCCGACAGCCTGGACCAACCTGTTCCAGGTCTTCCTGCTGCTCGTGATCCCTTTTGCCTCTCCGCGGACTTTCGGAAAGATGGTGGGGGACCACCGCCTCGGTTCCGCGATCCTGGCCACGATGATCACGCTGTTTCTGGCGGCGTACGCAGCGCTGACTGCCTTCGAATACCAGGGGCTGGGCACTGCTCCCCAACTCGCCGGTGGCGCCATGGAAGGCAAAGAGGTGCGTTTCGGCATCGTCGGGTCGACCCTGTTCACCGCCGCGACCACGGGGACGACGGGCGGTGCCACGAACTCCACCCTCGATTCGTATACCGCGATGGGCGGCATGGTCTCCTTGCTGCACATGATCTTGGGCGAGGTCTCACCAGGCGGCGTGGGGTCGGGGCTGTACACGATCCTCATCATGGCGGTCATCGCCGTCTTCATCGTCGGCTTGTTGCTGGGCCGTACTCCGGTCATGCTCGGCAAGAGAATCGGAGTACGCGAAATCAAGCTCGCGAGTCTGGCCATTCTCGTCATTCCGGTCCTGTCACTGGCGGGTATGGCGATCAGCTTCGCCATCCCGGCGATCCACCACGAGTTGGTCAACCAGGTCATGGGCAATTCCGGGCCGCACGGTTTGACGGAGACAACCTACGCCTTTGTCTCAGCGACGATCAACAATGGTTCCTCGTTCGCCGGTTTTGGGGCGAACACACCCTGGCTCAACGTCGTCCTGGGGCTGCTCATCCTGCTTGGGAGATTCCTGGTCATCGCAATCGTGTTGGCCATGGCCGGTTCTTTCGCCGCCCAGGACCAGATTCCCACCGGAGTTGGTGAATTGCCGCTTCACAGCCCGCAATTCGTCGCCTTCTTCGTGGCCCTGATCATCTTTGTCGCTGTGCCCACCTTCTTCGCGGTCCTGGCCGCGGGCCCCTTCGCGGAAGGATTGGGATGATGGTGCCAGTGGAGGAGTCTGTACGCAGCCGGGATCGCCGCAGCGCC
Source organism: Propionibacteriaceae bacterium (assembly GCA_009778725.1). GTDB lineage: Bacteria > Actinomycetota > Actinomycetes > Propionibacteriales > Propionibacteriaceae > WQYJ01. The sequence goes on along the minus strand of WRFP01000095.1, from coordinate 2,972 downwards.
TTCCTGCCGCTCGGGCGTCTGCTGCTGGCGTCACTGCGCAAATTCGATCCGCGGATCCTGTGGAGCAACCCTGTCTTGTTGATCACCTGGGCCGGGGCAGTCCTAACCACCATTGTCGCTATCGTCGAGCCGTTCGTGGGCGGTCCTCCGCAGTCAGACGGTACGTTGTTGCCCCCCGGCTTCAGCTGGGCCATCGCCGTGAGTTTGTGGTTGACCCTGTTGACAGCTACTTTTGCCGAGAGTCTGGCCGAAGGCCTTGGGCGTACTCAAACTTCGGCTCTCAGGGCCAGCCAGACTCGTGTGGAAGCCCACCAGGTCCTCCACTACGACTCGCTGCGCGATGCCAGCGCCCGCACCGCCCAGATGCTTCAGGTGCCCGCCGTGGATCTGCGCCCCGGTGACGTGATCGTCCTGGAGGCGGGGGATGTGATTCCCACCGATGGCGAGGTGGTGTGGGGGATCGGCATGGTCGACGAGTCGCCGATCACGGGGGAGTCGGCGCCGGTGATCCGGGAGGCCGGGGGAGACCGGTCGTCAGTCTCCGGCGGCACCAAGATGATGTCCGACCGGATCGTTGTCCGTGTCAGGCAGGTCAGTGGTTCCTCGGCGGTGGACAAGATGATCGACCTGGCCGAGCGCGCCCACCGTCTCAAGGCTCCCAGAGAACTGGCGCTGACAGCGCTGTTGTCGTCCTTCTCGCTGTCGTTTGTCCTGGTGGCTGTCACCTTGAATGCGATCGTCTCACCTGTGGCCCAACCGATCTCGATACCGATCCTGGTTTCGTTGGTCGTGTGCCTGATCCCCACCGAGATCGCGGCCCTGATGTCGGTGACCGGGATCGCCAGCATGCATAAGCTGCTGCGTCACGGCGTACTGGTCGATTCGGGCCATGCCCTCGAAACCGCGGGTGACCTGACCGCTGTTCTGTTGGACAAGACCGGCACCATCACCCAGGGCAGACGCCGGGCGACCGACTTCGTACCCCTGGATGACGCCCGCCGGGACGACCTCATCCGGGCGGCGGCGACCTGTTCCATCCACGACCCGACGACCGAGGGCACCTCGATCCTTGGGCTCGCGCAGTCACTGGGTTTCAGTGTCGAAGGGGAAGAAACTCCTGGCAAGAACGTACGCTTCAGTGCGCAGACGCGCATGTCAGGCCGGGATATGCCGGACGGGCTGAGCATCCGCAAGGGGGCGGAATCGGCCATCCTCGCCTGGCTGAAACATGTGGGCAGCCAGCAGACGCGCGAGACAGAGGACGGTCTCAGGCAACTCACTGAATCCGTTGCCCGCAGTGGTGACACTCCGCTCGTGGTGGCGGTCAAACCGGCGGGTGGACCTGGCCGGGTCCTGGGGGTCATCCACCTCAAGGACACAGTCAAGCCGAGTTTGTCTTCCCGGATCCAGGACCTGCGGTCTTTGGGAGTCAAGACGGTGATGGTCACCGGGGATAATCCTCTGACCGCGAAGACGATCGCCGCCGAGATCGGGGTCGATGACTATCTGGGCGACGCGACCCCCGAGGACAAGCTCGCCGTCATCGTCAAGGAGCAAGCAGCCGGGCATTTCGTGGCGATGACCGGCGACGGCGCCAATGACGCCCCCGCCTTGGCCCAGGCCGATGTCGGGATGGCGATGAACACAGCGACAGGTGCGGCCAAAGAAGCGGCCAACATGATCATCCTCGACGACGACCCGACCAAGATCGTCGACATCATCGAGATCGGACGGCGCCAGATGGCCACCCGGGGGGCGCTGATCACCTTCAACATCGCCAACGATCTCGTGCGCTATTTCACACTGTTTCCCGCCCTGTTCTCCGGAACCTTCCCTGGTTTGAACCAACTTAACCTGTTGCACTTGCATTCGGCCCCGTCGGCTGTGCTGTCGACGGTGATCTTCTCCATCGTGGTCATGGGGATTCTGCTGCCACTGGCCTTGTTCGGGGTGCCGTACCGCCTGGCTGACCTGGGCCGGGCCCTGACGAGGAACATGCTCTACTACGGACTGGGCGGGGTCCTTGTCGCCGCCGTGGGGATCAAACTGATCGACCTGGTCGTCATGCTGGTTCCGGGATACTGAGGGGATGTCATGAAACGTACGATCTGGACAGGAATCCGTGCCACCCTGGTGCTCACGGTGATCTTGGGCGTGGTGTATCCACTGGTCATGACCGGTATCGCCCAGGTCATCTTCCCCCATCAGGCGAATGGTTCGCCAGTAACCGCCTCGGATGGGACCATTGTCGGTTCATCACTGATCGGCCAGTCTTTCTCAGACGCGACTGGCAATCCCCTTCCGCAGTACTTCCAGCCACGCCCCTCGGCAGCCGGTGCTGGCTACAATGCGTCGTCCTCAGGCGGTTCGAACCAGGGCCCCGAGAGCCCGGACCTGATCGCCGCCATCGCTCAGCGTCGTACTGAGATTGCCTCCTTCAACGGCGTCCTGGAGTCCGAGGTCCCACCCGATGCCGTCACCGCCTCAGCCTCTGGCCTGGATCCCGACATCAGTCCCGCCTACGCCGCCATCCAGGTCAATCGAGTCGCCACTCAACGTGATTTACCAATTGACAAGGTACGATCCCTGGTCCAGCAGTACACCCAAGGCCGTGAACTCGGCTACATCGGGGACTCCTGCGTCAACGTCGTGGAACTGAACCTGGCCCTGGATGAACTCGCTCACTGACAAGGTTTCGTTGTTCGCGTAATGTTGTGGGATGCAACCTCGAACACTACGGACGCAGTGCCGACAAGGGGCAGGTGATGGTGCCGTCATCGAGACTGAAGGTTTGACCGGTTCCTGTGATGACAAGTCGGAAGGCAGGGTTTCCTGCGAGAGTCGTGTCGATTTGCTCAATGGCTTTGGCCAGAGATACTGCCCCTGCGGGAACCTGGAGTCCGGAAAGTTTGACCTCAACGCCTGCCCACCGGCCATCGGGCAGAGTCAGGATCGCGTCCATTTCATATTTG
>WRFP01000094.1 GCA_009778725.1 Propionibacteriaceae bacterium | reverse complement strand
CGGCCGCTAAAACAACGGCCTTGCACGGGCGTTTCACAGCTTGTACCCTTCCGTCCAGCCTTGTCCGATCAGCGCGGCCCCGACGGCGGGTGCCCTCAGATCGGAGTCCAAAGTGGTGATCTGTTCTGAGATGTGGGCATAATCCGGGAAGGTCGTAACTTTGCCCTTCTCGGTCAAGAATCGCTTGACAGCCGGGATCACCCAGGACGCGGCCCGGATCACTCCTCCGCCCAGCACGATGTGTTCCGACGAATAGGCCAGGGCCACCAGCGAGACGACCCGGGCGATAACGCGGACGTTCTGGTCCAGGGCAGCCTGCCCAGCCGGGGTGTCCGACTCGTTCAACCGGGTCCAGTCCAGGTCGAGCATGTCCATGCGCGGGGCGAGGTACACCCCCCCGATGACGGTCTCGATGCACCCGCGCTGCCCACAGCGGCAGGGTTCGCCATTGGGGTCGAGGACGATGTGCCCGATCTCACCGGCCACATTGTCCTTGCCCCGGATCACCCGGCCATCCAATGTTGCGGCTGCCACTCCCGTACCAAAATTGATGTACGTCACTGAGAGCGATTTCAGTGCCATTCCCGCGGCCACGACTGTTGCTTTCACATCGTTGTCCACCCGGACCGGCACCGAGAAGTGCTCGGCGATCATCTTTCCCAGCGGCATGTGTTCGATGAGCAGGTTGACCGCGCTGGTGATCTCCCCGGTCGTCCGATTGACGACCCCCGGGATGCCGACACCGACGCCGTCGAAGTCTCTCAAGCCCACTCCGGCCTTCGACGCCACCGACGTGGCAGTGTCCATCAGGACCGACAGGACCCCCTTCGGACCCCGCCGGGTGAAAGCGGCCGCCTCAGCCACGACCGTGTTGTCCTCGTCGAGGGCCACCGCGTGGGCCTTCGTCGCGCCGATATCAATACCCAAACTCAGCATTGCTGTTTCCTCTCGTGTGTCGTCGTGCGCATTCGTCATCCCTTGACCGCTCCGGCCACCAGACCAGAGGTCAGGCGCCCTTGCACGATCAGGAAGAAGATGATGACGGGCAGGGCTACCAGGGTGGACGCCGCCATCACCTGGCCCCAATCCGTTTCCCTCGCCTGACTGGCTTGGATGAATGATCTCAACCATAGCGGCAAGGTGCGCATATCCTGCCTTGGAAGGATCACCAAGGCGATGGTGAACTCGTTCCAGCCCTGCAGGAAGGCATAGACCCCTGATGCGACCAAACCGGGTGCGAGAAGGGGAAAGGTGATGCGGAAGAAGGCCGACACCGACGAACAGCCGTCGACTTTGGCGGACTCCTCCAGTTCGGCGGGGATCCCAGCCACGAACCCTCGCAGCATCCAGATGGTGAAGGGGACCACCGCCGCGATGTACAGCACCGACACCGCGATGACGGTGTTGAGCAGCCCGGCCGTACTCATCATCTTGTACTGGGCGATGAACAAGCCTTCGGCGGGGAGCATCTGGATGAACAGGACCGCCAAGACGAAGGACTTCCGCCCCCGGAATTTGAAGCGTGAGATCGCCAGCGCTGCCAGGAAGGCGAAAATGAGGGAGACCGCCACCGCGATCAGGGTCACCTGCAAGGAGATGGCCAGGGCGCGCAGGAAGGATCCGCCAGACAAGACGCTCAGGTAGTTGTCCCAGCTTCCGCCCCACGGGACGAAGCGAGGACGGGTCGAGGTCAGCACCACATTCGGCAACAAGGAACTGGACAGCATCCAGTACACCGGGAAGACCCAGATCGCAGCGATCAGCAGGGCCACGACGGAGGCGATGACCCGGGACGGGCGCACCCGGCTGAAGATAGCAGTACGGCTCATGAGTCCTCCTTGACCAGTGAGAGCACGTAGGCGATCGAAAACAGGATCGTGATGACCAGAACGAAAACCGACAGAGCCGAGGCCATCGAGAAGTCGCTCGAGCCCACGCCTAAACGATAGATGTAGGTGCCCAACAAGTCGGAGTCCAGCGGAGTCTGGGCGTCTTGCAGCATCCGGATCTGGGTGAAGACCCTCAGATCCCAGATGATCTGCAGCAGGCCGACGATCATCAGCACCGGACGGACCATGGGAACGATGATCGAGGTGAACCGCCGCAGCGCCGAGGCGCCGTCGAGACTGGCGGCCTCCATGACCTCCTCGCTGACCTGGGTCAGCCCGGCGTACACCGCGAAGGCGACGAAGGGAACCGACATCCACACCACGATCACCGTGGCCACGAAGTACAACCCGAGAGCGCTTCCAAGCCAGTTGTGGTTGGTGAAGTGCAGTCCCAGCTCGGTCAGGACCGAGTTCACCACCCCTCGGCGCCAGTCGAAGAGCCAGATCCACACGGTGACGACAGCCACGACCGGCATCGCCCAGGCGAGGAGCAGACAAATCTGGAGGACCAGCCGTACTGCCTTGCCAACGGCGTTCATCAACAGGGCCAGCCCGATCCCGATCGCCATCGTCAACACCGCGTTGACCAGGCAGAAGGTCAAGGACCGGGCCACGACCCCCCAGGTCGTCGCCGTGGTGAACATCGAGATGTAGTTCTCCAGGCCGACGAACTGAGGGGGCTGCCCGAACTGCTGGGCCAGCCCGAATTTCATCATCGAGGCCCAAATCTGCCAGGCCAGCGGATAGCCCATCGCCACGATCAGGACCACCACAGCCGGGAGGATCAAAGCGTACGGCGCGAACCGCGTCCGCCGTTTCACCGCAGGCCGGACCGCGGACAGGGTTGCCGCATCGTGATGAGTCCTCATAGCAACCCTCCTTTCCTGAATCCGGGGTCCGGCCTGGCCTCTTTCCCATGAGTCAGGGGAACCGGTAGGCTCCCCTGCCCCCCAACGAGCTCCTACTTCTTGTTCAGCATTGGCGTGATGAAATCATCGTATTCCTTCGCCAGCTTTGTGATATCTGCGCCGTCGGCGACCTTCTGGAAGAACTCCTCCAGCCTGTTGGAGGCCTCCACTGAGGCCCATCCCGGGGCAGCCGGGGTGAGCTTGGAGTTGGACGCCGAGTCGATCAGCGCCTGAGCGAACTGATCGGTGCCCAGAGTGGACATGTGATCCTTGTTGGCCGGTCCGAGGCCCTGCTCGCCCAGCATCTTCTGGTAGGTGTCCGAGAAGATGATTGTCAGCAACTCACGCGACCCGGCTTGGTGCTTCGACGCCGCCGAGATGCCGATGTTCGACCCACCGGCGAACACCGGCGCCGGCTTGCCATCGTTGCCGGGCAGGGCGAACACCCCGAAGGTGTCGTCATTCCATTGCCTGACATCGCGTCCGGCGTCGTTCTTCGTCAAATCACCGATCGACCAGTGAGCCCACCCGGGAGCCATGATGGTCCCGGCAGCAAGCGTTGTTGAACCTGTCACAGCGCCGGCGGTGTCGGTGATGGAGTCCGAGTCATTGATGTACAACCACGGGCTCTGATCCTTCGCCGTCGACGGCGCCTTGGACGCTTTGAGCTGAAGCTCCTGCAACTGGGTCAATCCCTTCACAGTGGCAGGGTCGGACAAGGTGGAGGTCCACTGGCCGTTCGCGCCTTTCTTCGCCAATTCTCCGCCATTGGCGAATATCCACGAGACGCCATTGCGCCAATCCTGGCCGCCCAGGAAAAAACCGGAGAAATCCGCGATAGCTTTCGGATTCTGCTCGGTCAGGGCGACCACGCTCTGGTTGAACTCAGCCAGGGTCTTGGGGGGTGCGGTCAGACCCGCCGCCGCCCAGACATCCTTGCGGTAGAACATATAGCGCGAGCCGAAATAATACGGCAGCGTATAGTTCCTTCCCTCCACCTTGCCGACCTCGACAAAGGACTGGAGCAGCTTGTCACCGCCCAGTTGGGAGTACATGTCCGTGATGTCGGCGAAGGCGCCGACATTGGTGAACGTCGGAGATTGGGTGTTGCCGATCTCCGTCACATCGGGGGTGTTGGCACTGTCCGGCAGCATCGTCGTCAGTCGCGTGACGATATCTCCCCACGTCTGTTCCTCGATGGTCAGCGTCCCCCCGTTGACTTGCTTGTACTGACCGACCAGATAGTCCCGCAGCGACTGCGGGGTGTCGTTGCCGATCAGCCAGAACGTGATGTCCTGTGGACCGGTGTCCTGGCCGGACGGGGTCTGGGGGCTGGCAACACAGCCCGACAGTACGAGCGCAGACGCCACCCCAAGCGCCAACGCTGCGATTTTTCCTCTCATTGTGATTCTTTCCTTTCCTTTCCCAAGGGCCCTGGGCGTCCTCATGACACACCCAGTGTTGTTCTCAGTACGAGTGACACTGCTCCAAGCAGGACGGCCTCATCGCCGAGGCCTGACAGTCTCATCGTCACGTCACGGCGGAATTCAGAATGTGTGCGCTCGTTGACCAGATCCTGGCAGGCCGTCAGGAAGGACCCGTCCAGCAGGTCTGTGGGCCCGCCCAGAACGACCTCCTGGAGGTCCAGGATGGCCACGATGGGGGCCAGCGCCATGCCGAGGCGTCGTCCTGCTTCGGCCAGAGTCTCCCAGGGCTGGCTGTCCGGATTGTCGAGTCGTTGTCTGAGGGCAGGAACCGAGATCCACGTCTCCAAGCAACCCTGTTTGCCGCATGAACACATGACCCCGTGATGTTCGATGACGACGTGCCCGATCTCACCGGCGGCAGCCGAGGCGCCCAGGACCAGCGAGCCGGACAGCAAGATTCCGGCGCCGACACCGCGCGATATCTGGACCCGGACGAGCGTCGGACTGGCATCGCAGAAAGCCTTTTCGGCGATCACCGCCACATTGGCGTCGTTTTGCACGACAGTCGGCAACCCGAAGCGATCGCAGAGCTGATCCTGGAGAGCGACATTGCTCCATTCGAGATTGGGGGCCGCGATCACCGTGCCCATGGCGTCGACCGTACCTGGCGATCCGACCCCGATGCCCAAGATCGGCCGGGTCGCCAGATCGACACATTTCTGGGCAAGATCCAAGGTGGCTTGTACGGCCAAGTGGCCCACACGCCCACCGAGGTTGACACTGGCATGTGCCCTTTTCTCGCCCCTGACCGAATAGACTCCACCGCGCAGAACATCGGGCGCAGACAGGTCGAGGGCAACGATGTCGCGGGTGTCTTCCCGAACTGCCAAAGTCACGGCTGGCTTGCCCGGACGCCGCCCCGGGGTCAGCCCGGTCTGCCCGACCAGATCCTCTTCGATCAACTCGGCGATCAGGTCCGAGATCGTCACCTTGGTCAGCCCGGTCTGCCGGGCCAGGTCGGCCCGGGTGAGTTCAGGCGAGTCGTACAGGGACTGAAGAACGAGCGAAAGATTGGAACGACGCCCGTCGTGGGGCCGCAAAATATGATGACCGTTTCGGTTCTGATACAAGCCATCGGGCTGCTTTGCCTTCATGTTAGTTAGTAAACCTTACGAACTTTCTTTCGTCAAATCCATTGATACTAATACCCGGTATCACCGATTGCTGGCGTCGCGCCGTGGGAATAGGGTTTCTTGGCGTGTCGTTTGGGTGGCCGAGTAAGGTGGCTCTAGGGAATCAGGGGACCAACGGGGACAGACGCGATTTCGGCTCAACCGAAAACATCGGTTATTGTCGTTACACTCGTCTTTGCGTGGAGTGATGCCTCCTGACTCATGTTTTGTCTGGAAGGATTCACGTGGAAGTTATCATCTGCCGGGACGAACACCAGGTCGGTGTCCTCTCCGCGGCGAAAATCGCCCATATCGCTGTGACCATCGGCCCCGGGATCGTGCTGGGAGTCGCGACCGGGTCCTCACCGCTGGCCACCTACAACGAGTTGAAGAGATTGACCCAGCGCGGACATATCCGGCTGGGCGCAGCCTATGCGTTCGCTCTGGACGAGTACGTCGGACTGCCCGCGGATCACCCTCTCAGTTACCACGAGGAGATTCGCCGTACTGTTGCCGAACCGCTGGGACTCGATCCGATCCGGGTGTACGTCCCCGATGGCGCGCTCTCCGGCTTGTCGACTGCCGGGCAGCGCTACGAAGATTTGATCCGGTCGGTTGGCGGGATCGACGTCCAAATCCTCGGACTCGGGGAAAACGGACATGTCGGCTTCAATGAGCCCACCAGTTCGCTCACCTCCCGTACTCGGATGAAGACGCTCGCCCCCAGCACCAGGCAGGCCAACGCGCGCTTCTTCCCCAACCCGGATGATGTCCCGCGCCATTGCGTCACCCAGGGCCTGGGCACCATCATGGAGGCCCGTAACATCGTCCTGGTCGCGTCTGGAGAAGACAAGGCAGACGCGGTCGCTGGTGTCATCGAAGGCCCGATCAGCGCGATGTGCCCCGGTTCGGTCCTCCAGATGCACCGAAACACCACGGTGTTCGTCGACGAAAACGCTGCCAGCCAGCTCACCCTGACCGACTACTATAAAGCTGTGTACGACGATCTGCCCACCTGGCAACGCCTGGACCTTGTATGACTCTGATCTACGCTGAGCGACTGTATGGCCCCCAGGGCCTGGTCGATGGCGGCTGGGTCAAGGTGTCTGGCGAGCGCATCCAGGCGTGGGGCCGCGGTTCGTCCTGGGGCTCGGTCAGCGCCAGCCCCAACCCCGACGTCGTCGTCGACGGCATCCTCTCCCCCGGGTTCGTGGACGTGCATTGCCACGGCGGTGGCGGAGCCAACTTCGGCGCGGACCCTGCCCAAGCGGAAACGGTCCTCGCCACCCATGCCGCCTATGGGACAACAAGCATAGTGGCTTCTCTGGTGACGGGTTCGCTTGCCGACTTGGAGGAACAGGTACGGGTCCTGTCCCGGTTGGTGGCCGATGGCCGCCTGGCCGGAATCCACCTCGAAGGCCCCTGGCTCGCCCCCGAGTACAAGGGGGCCCACGCTGAGCACCTCCTGATCGATCCCCTCCCCGCCGACATCGAGCGCCTCCTCCAAGCAGGAAACGGTTCCATCCGCCTGGTCACCATCGCCCCTGAACGACCGGGCGCTTTGGACGCGATCCGCCTGCTCACCCAGCAGGGCGTCGTGGTCGCCCTGGGCCACACTGCCGCCGACTACGCCACCACACGACTCGGCATCGAAATCGGAGCCCGAGGCGCCACCCACCTGTTCAATGCCATGCCCGACCTCCTCCACCGTTCCCCCGGCCCAGCGCTGGCTCTGTGGCAAGACCCCAAAGTCTGGGTGGAACTGATCTGCGACGGTGTCCACGTCCATCCGGCCCTGGCAGCCCAGGTCATGACCACCAAACCCGACACCTCAGTCCTCATCACCGACGCCATGGCCGCCGCCGCCAATCCCGACGGGCACTACACCCTGGGCGACCAAGACGTCGAGGTACGAGACCAGGTGGCCCGCCTCACAGGCACCGCCACCATTGCCGGTTCCACCCTGACCCTGGACAAAGCCGTACGCACCGCCGTACAATCCGGAATCCCCTTGTCAACCGCCCTCAAAGCCGCCACCTCCAACCCCGCCGACTACCTCGGCCTACCCGACGTCGGCCGCATCGCCCCCGGAATGTGGGCCAACCTGGTCTGCCTCACCAACACCTTGAAAGTCACCGCCGTCATGCGCCACGGCCAGTGGATCACACCGTGACGACTCACAGGCGAGTCACAGTTCGACCATGGGCACGATATCCGCCACAGCGACAAAGTCATCAATATTCCGGGTCGCCAAGACCAGGCCGTTAGCCAGCGCGGTAGCGGCGATCATCATGTCAATTCGGCGGGCACGTGTCAACGAACGAGGGCCTCGGGAAACAACAGCGCAGATGGCCCGATAGGCTGCCACTTCAGCTGAACCGAACGGTATTCCGTCTCCGACATGAGTCTGTGCCGCATGCAGTTCCAGCGTCGCTGCGGCTGCCACGACTGGATCATCCGAAAACTCCCCTTCCAGCACCTCAGCAATGCACAGAGTCGACGTGAAAACCCTGACCTCAGATTCCTCAACCTCAAGCGTGCTGTAGTCAGGTGACCTGATCAGGAGATTGGTGTCGAGCAAAAGTTTGATCATTCGCCGATGTAACCCATGTCTTCACGGCCTTTCTCGATGAAATCGAGCAGGCGTTGCTTAGCTTCAGGTGACACGTGAGAGTCCCACGTCCCCCCATGGTCCGGATCGGCAGATGCGACCGGCTTGCCGGGCGTTGTCGGGGCTGGCGTCAATGCCACACCAGTATCGCGGCCTTGCACCGTGATCCGATAGTCAGCCTTGCCAGTTTGCACCTCCCGCACCAGCTTTGACGCATGCTGCTGCAGTTCACGAATACCGATCATAGTCACCATGAATCAAATGTAGCACATGTACGTCACAGCACAGAGGTTTCTCGACTGACTCATACCTGTTAGTCACACCAGCGCGGTCAGACCGAGAATTATCAGGGGAATGACACTGATGCTCAAGCACACGATGTTGAAGGTGCGTGAATCGAGGAGGATGGCGGCGTACTCGCGGATGGTGGCGGCCGGCCAATAGTAGTGGGCTGTGGGAGAACCGATGGCGTACCCGGGAATCTTTTCGCGGCACAGCAACAGGGCGGCGCGGAAGGCGTGGAAGTTGTTGGTGACGGCTGCGATCGGGCCGGTGATCTCCTGGCTCGCCAAGAGGGCTTTGGTGTTGGTGAGGTTTTCCCGGGTGGTTCTCGACAGGTCTTCCTGGAGGATG
>WRFP01000093.1 GCA_009778725.1 Propionibacteriaceae bacterium | reverse complement strand
TCTGAATTCGGTGTGATTGCGTGTAAAATAGTATGTGAGGGGCGGAGAAAACACACAGTATAGGGGGGCCACACAGAAACGGACGGAAACAATGACAAATAAAGAAATGGAAGTGATGAAGAATTTAGCCCCCGGGCGGAAAGCAATGCTACTCAGGTTGGACCCTGCCGTGCATCAGGCCTTGGCACAGTGGGCCGAAGAAGACTCTCGTAGTCTTAACTCTCACATCGAACTTCTGCTCCGCGACGATCTTGCCGGAGCCAACCGCCTACCCACGAATGTGCAACCATTGCGCCGTCCGGGTCGGCCCCCGTTGACTACCTACAAGTAGCACGGATTCGATCACAGTCCTCCAGTTCAGCCTTCATCTTGAAACACGGGATTCCTTCGAATGAGAATCATCCAGGGTTCACAGCATTGGCATTAGACAGATGAAAGCCACGTGGAACGGGGAGCCACGTTAGGGCACAGGACACCAGTGACCAACCGGTGCGCCGGGTCGAGTAATCGGCCCGGCGCACAGTCATGTTTGAAGACGTACACTGTTCGTACTGCACGGTTCGCTCCCGCACACATGATCATCGATCGATGTGATTTCGGTGCATCCGGGTTAAACTTGGCGGGTGGCGAAGCATACATGGTTCGATCGTTTGTGGGCTCTGACCCATCCTGGACAAGCAGATACGCAACAGGCATCGGAGGGATTGGTCCTGTCGGGCGGGGGTTCTCGGGCGAGTTTCCAGATCGGGGCGCTGCGGTATCTCTATGACACCTGTCACATTGCTCCGACGTCCATTGTGTCCACCTCAGCAGGGGCGATTGTCGGGGCGACGCTCGCGCAGTCGCGCGATCCTGAGCAGCAGTCGGCTGCCCTGCGTACTCTGGAAGACTTCTGGCTGGCGATGTCCGACCCGTCAGAGATGTTTGCCGAGCAAGCATGGTTCACCAAATTCCGGGAGCAGTGGGAAGAGATCGCGGGAGTCATACCCGCGTCGGATGCCGAAGATCCCGCGTTCGTGGACACGGCTGACGCGGACGCCGAGCAATTGGTCAAGGAAGCCTTGCAGTTCGACCCGTCGACCCAGGGCAACGACTTCTCCTTGTCGATGGCCTTTCAGATCGTGGGGTCGCTGGCGCGCATCGGGAAGGTCGGCGCGGGGTTGGCCTCCGCCTGGCGCGGGGCGGAACGGGCGGCCTCCGCGTACCGGCCCGGGCCGATCGTCTATCGCTTGCTCTTCGAATCCGGGTTCACGACCGAGGCAGTACGCACATCTGGCGTGGAGTTGCGGCTGGCTTTCGTCGGCTTGCGGACCGGGGACCTGCGGTTCATGCGACAAGACGGGGTCATTGTCGACGCGGAGGACCAGCCGGTGTCGGAGGTCGCGTACGACCTCTCGCTCGGGGTGTGGGCCTCGTGTGCCATCCCGGGGGTGTTTCGGCCGGTCAAGCTGGGGGACGAGCTTTACGTCGACGGTGGGGTACGCGAGAACGTACCGGTGGAAATGTGCGTGTCGCAGCTCGGCGCCACCAAGCCGTACGTCATTGTGTCGACACCTCCCGGGGTTCCGCGTGACGATGCTGCGGCACGGGACATTGTTTCGGTTATGGTACGGGCGTTCTCCATCCTGCTCGATGAGACCGTCCGCGACGAACTCGTCTGGGCCCGGCGGGCCGGTGCCACCGTCATAGAGCCGCTGATCAGCGTACACGGACCGATGGATGTCAACGCTGGTTTGCTGGAGATCAACCGTGACTACGGCTGGATGCGGGCGGCCGAGGAGATGACGAAGTGCGAGCCCGGGACGATCGAGCCGATCGTAGAAGCGCGCATGGACTTGCATCGGCTCCTCACGACTCCTCCTGCCGACGAGTCAGGTGAAGACCTGCAGGATGCCATCACTCAGGCCCGAAACAAGATTGAGCATCTGGTTTCCGCTACAGATCCTGCACTGCTGCCCGAGGGGAGCAGTCAGTGGGCGAGTCAGACCTGGGTACAGGAGTGAGCGATCGGTGCATCCGGGCTTCACCCGAATCCACCGATCCATGGCTGCTGCGCGACCCTGTGAAGGTACGCTGGCTCGTCGGGCGTCGCTCCACAGACGTCCAGTCTGCCCTCACGCCACCCGCCGACCCATCGCACCCCCACAGTGTCGCTCGCGACGCAAGCAATCGGTGGATTCGGGTTTCACCCGACTGAGCGGATCAGTCGACCGTGTTCTCGGGTGACGTGGCCGCCTGGGACAAAGACTGCTTTTTGACCGTGCCAATCGGTGAGGAGGCCGTCCACGGCGAGGACGTGGGTTCGGGTGACGCCGTCATGGGTGGGGTGGCGGAGCCATCTGAGGAGGAGTCGGTGCCGGATGGGGGTGTCCAGGGCAAGAAGAGTGGGCACGTCGAGCGTGGGTTGGGTTGGATCGATGGGGGCCTGGTCGGCCAGGAGGTCGAGGAAGTCGGCGTCCTCGCGGCAGAGGTCGGCTGTGCGTACCAATCCTTCGGCTAGGCCGGGACCGAGGACCTGGTCCAGCGTGCCCATGGCCGCACGTACTCGTGACCGGGCATAGGAGGGGTCCTCGTTGGCGGGGTCCTGCCACCAGTCCAGGCCCCAGTCACGGCAGGCCTGTTGGGTGTCTGCGCGGCGGACGGTGAGGAACGGGCGCACGATCTGGTCGCGGTGGGCTGGCATTCCTGACAAGGAGCGCACGCCTGAACCCCGGGCCATTCCGAGAAGGACCGTTTCTGCTTGGTCATCGAGGGTGTGGGCCAGCAGGATCAGCGCGGGCGGACCCTCGGTCAGGGCAGCGTACCGGGCCTCGCGAGCGGCGGCTTCCACGCCCCCATGCGCAGGATCGACGTCGACCTCGACCACCTCGGCATCGACACCGAGGTCGCTGGCCTGTTGGGCAGCCTGGACCGCCACCTGGTGGGAGCCCGGCTGGAGTCCATGGTCGACGACGCGCGCGCTCACCTCGACTCCGGCGAGCGGACCGGAGCGATGATCGCGCGCCCACGCCATGGCAGCGGTGAGCGCTAGTGAATCTGCACCTCCTGACAGCCCGATACGACAATAACCAAGGCCCGAGTTGACCATGGCGGCGGGTACCGTGCTTTCCAAGCATTGCACCAAGGTCAGACATTTTTGGCTCAGGGCTCGACGGGCCATACGTACTGCCTTGTCATTGGCTGAATCAGCTGGTTGGTTGCTGTGCTGGACACGCGGGGGATCCAATCGGGACGGGTCAGGACGAGGCCAGGATGGCACCGGCCCGGTCGAGCCAGTTGACACCATCGTTGTCGTTGGTCAGGTCGTTGAGCATGAATGAGAAGAAGACGATCGACCCGTTTGAGGTTTGGGTGTAGCCGGTCAGCGTGCGGACATTGGTTTGGGTGCCGGTCTTGGCGTGGACCACTCCGCGGCCGCTGGCGGCGTCGGACTCGGTGAAGCGGTTGTAGAGAGTGCCGTCCACGCCTGCTACGGGCAGACCGGCCAGGATCGCGCGGAACGTGGAATCCGAATTCGCCTTCTGGAGCGCGTCGACGAGGATCGCCGGGGGGACCTTGTCGGACAGCGACAAGCCCGAACCGTCGGAGACCGACATGCCGTCGACCCAGAGGTTATGGACGCGAAGGAACGTTGTCAGGGCAGTCTGGGCGGAACTAATCGAGCCGTCCAGCCCGGCAGCGACCGCGACTTGGCGGAAGAGCACTTCGGCGCCGAAGTTGTACGAATCCGTGAGCACTTGTTGGACGATCTCGCCCAGCGGCTGGGATTCGACACTGGCAATGGGTGTCGCGCTCGTACTGGCTGTTTGAGGGAGGACCGATGTCACATTGATGTTGCGGGCGACAAGCAGATCCTTGAATTTTTGGGCGGCCGCCAGCGAGGTGTTGGAGGTCGCGTCGCCGCTGGGGTCGACCGACAACGCACTGACGGGGGAGACGTCCACGGACCAGTCGGGGGGCCAGGCGGGATTCCACTGCGGGCCGGCGAACAACGAATCATCGTAGCCGAGGGTGACGTTGATGTTGCCGCTCTGGATCAGGGACTTCGCAGTCTGGTCGGCCAGGTCTTGCAGCTTCGCCCGGCCTGGAGCGTTGGACGAACCAGCAGTCAGGTACGGGTCTCCTCCGCCGACCAGGATGATTCCCGCAGCAGATGATACAACCTTCGTTTCGAATTGGTGGTTGGGACCGTACGCCGACAAGATGGCCGACGAGGTCAGCAGCTTCCACGCAGACGCCGGAATGCGGGGCGAATTCATGTCCTTGTTCGCCAGCAGGAGGCCGGTTGAGTCGGTCACGCAATAGGACACGGTCGCCAAGCCGGTGCCCAGGGCGTTCAGGCCCTGCTCGATGCTTGAGCTGTTGGGGGTCAGGGAAGCGTCGGGTGGGGGGAGCCCGGGAGCGGGAGGGGATGCCTGCGGCAACGGGAGAACGTACGAGTCGGGGTCCAGGGCGCCCGTGTGCCCAGAGAACAGACCGAGCGCGGAACTGCCGACCGCCAGACCGCTGAGCACAAGGACGGCCGCCAAGACGATCATCACGATGCGGTTAGGCAGTGTCGACATCAGGCCTCCTTCCTCCACCATGATACCGACACGATGGGGTGAGAATGGGGTTTGTCGTCGGGATAAGTTGGGGGGCCGGTTGTGGGAATAGTGAGGTGGCCTGCCGACCGCTTTCTTCCTCATTCATTTTCGTTGCGGTTGCAGTCATCTGCGGGGTCCGTCCCGTTCGGACGACGTGCCCGAGACTACTGTCAGACTCGGTTACGGGGATGATGAACGAGCAGGGCGCCCGCGCGAACTATGCAGTTGCGACCGTTGTCATTTGTTGGAAACGGGCCTGCCAACCGTACTTTCCTCGTTGCCAGAGGATCGCGCACAGGAAGTCTTGGGAGTTGCGGCGCAGGCGGAAACGCAGCAGCAGGGCGTCGTCGTTGAGGCGGTCGGCGCCGAGGACATCCAGTTGTACCGAGCCAGACAGTTCGGCGGGGCGAGCCAAGATCGAGCCTTTGGTACGGATCAGGCCATTGGGGAGGTGGGCGACGAATTCGGGGTGCATGAGTTCGTCGAGGCGTTCGCGGTCGAGTTGGGTCTCGTCGCTCATCAACTCGCGGGTGAGCTCGGTGATGTCGACCACCGTAGAGGGGTCGGGAGTTGGGCGGGGGTGTGCGGTGGTGGAGGGTGTGTGGGCGCCAGACATCCCGGATGACTCGGGGGGAAGCGTCGGCGCGAGTCGTTCGTCGGGGCGAGGCGCGCCGGAGGATGTGGGCGTCGGGGAAGACGAGTCAGACACGCCATCCCGATGGGCAGATGCTGACGCCAAGGTTTCACGCGTACGGGCTTCTCCAGACCCCTCATTGTTGGAACGGTCGTTGGCCACACTGAGCAAATCCGGTTGTGGGCGCGTGATTGGGTCTGGTGGGAGGGGGATCAGGGCGTCCGTGTCTGGATTCTGGGCATCGTCACGCAGTGCTGACGTGAGGAGATCGTCTGCTGAGGGCAGTCCTGGTATGGATGGACCACTCGGTGACGTGGTGTCGGATGCCGGACCGGGGTGGCTGTCTTCTGATTGTGGTTCGGTGTCAGGTGCCCGTACTGGGGGTGCTGAGGAAAACCCGGGGCCGGAGGACACCGGAGTGCCCTGCTGGTAGGCGGTGGCGGCGGCGCGGGCCAGGTCGTCGGCCTTCTCGTTGAGGGGATGACCGGAGTGGCCCTTGACCCACTGGAAGGTCACGCGGCGGCCCTTCAACTCGTCATCCAACTGCTTCATGAGGTCGAGATTGAGCACAGGTTTGTTGTCGGCTTTGCGCCAACCACGCTTCTTCCAAGCCGGAATCCATCGCGTACAACAGTTAATGGCATATTGCGAATCACACAGGACCTTGAGCGATTCGTCGGTGTGGCTCGTCGCCCGCAACAGATCCAGTACGCTCATCAGTTCGCCCATGTTGTTCGTACCCCTGGCCCATCCACCGGCGGCCCAGTGCAGGTCGTCGATGTACCACGCCCACCCGCTCGGCCCAGGATTGGCCAACGAGGAGCCGTCCGCCGCTGCAACGATCACGAAACCCATTGTGCCCAATAACCACGGCGGGCACCAGCCCTGGCAGTGGTGTTCAAGTCGGTTGGTGTTGTCCGGTTGGTGGTGGGTGTTGTCCGGATTGTCTTGGAGTGGGGGTGGGTGGAAAAATGTCGGAGGTCGTGTGTAGGCTCGAACGTATGTTCGATAGTGGTGAGTGGTTGGCGCAAGCGAGGACTGCGATGGCTGACTATGCTGCCTGTCGTCGGATGATCGACCTGATGGAGGCCGAAGCCGCACGACTGCTTGGCCACGCTATCGACGCGTACGCTTGGCCAGTCGACCAGCCCGAGCCGGACAGGTTCGACACCTACCGTGTCGAACATATTGACGGACATGCGTATGGGGAGGACATGATCAGCGAGCTCGCGGTGGCGAACTCCTCCTCTGCCGGAGCAGCCCACTACCTCGCCTGTGACGTGGCTACCTTGGCCCGTGACATGCCGCAATGTTGGGCGAAAGTTGTCCAGGCGCAGGCGCCGTTGTGGCAGGCACGCAAGGTCGCGCAAGCCTGTCAAGGTGTCACAGCAGCCGACCGGGCGGTGGTCGATGGTGAGGTCGCACCGTGTTTGGGGGCAGTGGGGATGCTCCGGTTGACCCGGGCTGTCAGCGCTGCGGTGCTCATCGTGGACCCTGACCGGGCCGAACGCATCCACCAGGCCAACTCACACCGGTGTGTCCTCACCGGAACAGACGAGCATGACCCGTTGACCGGATGGGTGTCCGCTCGGGTCGACCGGCAAGACGCGATCTTCCTTGATGCGACGATCCAACTGGTGGCTGACCGGTTGGCCGCCCGCGGAGACACGACAACCGTGGATCACCGCCGTGCCCGGGCGTTGGGGATGCTGGCCAACCCTGCTGCGGTGGTCCAGATGATCGGGATCCCCACCACCCGTGGCATGGACCCAGTCCCCACCACCAGCGGAGACTATCAGACCATCCACGACACGGCAGCATCACTAGTGGCCGGGTTCACTCCCCGAACACAGGTGTATGTCCACCTGTTCGCCGACCCCACCAGCCCTATAAACCCGGCTCGTCTCACTACAGGGATCAGTCCGGTTGCTCGTGTGGAGACCCTCGGCCCGATCCTGACCAGCCAGGTGGTTCAGCTCACTGCTGGGACTCAGGTTCGTGTCACCCCGGCCATTCATGTCGACTCCACAACGATCAGTGTCGACCAGTACGAAGTACCCGCCCGGCTCCGTCATCAGGTCGTGTTGAGAAACCCGTACGACGTTTTTCCGTGGTCGTCGATCGAATCCCGACACCTTGACTTGGACCACACGGTTGCCTTCCAAGAGGGAGAGTCAGGTCAGACCAACCCCACAAACCTGGGTCCCGTGTCCCGCAGAGCCCACCGAATCAAGACTCTAGCCGGATGGGACCTGAACCAACCCACCCCCGGGGTCTACATCTGGCACACCCCCACCGGACAAACCATCCAAGTCGACCACACCGGTACCCACCACCTCACCAACACCAGTCCCACCACCGGTGCCCCCGAGCCCGCACCACCATAAGCATTCTCTATTGTCTATATGCACAGCGGATGAGCACGAGTCAGCCTCACCGCTGTGACTCTGGCATGACATGACAAATGTCAGGAGTAGCCCACAGGAGCACAAGCTCAGGACAAACAATATTCTTCTCAACATGTCCCCTCTCCCTCGTTCTCGTTGATGACGTAGTACTGGCCATCAGGAGTCACAATCACGTCATAGATCGTGGGACTACGGTCGCCACTCTTGGTACCTGCAGGATTGCCATCGACATCAGACAAGTGTGAATCCCCCATGACATAACACCCGTAGACGTGATACCGCTGCCCTTGTTTGTCCAACTCCCCAGGAGTCACCATGGATGGCTCAAAACTGGGAGCGCCCACCAGATGCCATCCCCTGCCGATCCACTGCGCCCACAAGGTGACTGTTGCGTTGGCCAGTGGATCCCATGCCACGGTTCTGATGGCAGTTGTGTCCGAATCAGGCAGTCCCTGAGTGACTTGAGTCCACATCTGTATATACCGTTGGACAGCATTGATGGCTGCTTGATCGTCCGCACTCCATGTCGGTGTTGGCGTACTGTTCGGGGAGGATGCCAGTACGCTCGACGGGGCTGACGGGTTTGGTGATGGAGCCTCAGCCGAGGTGCAACCAGCCAGGGCACATGCCACAACAGCAGCCGTGACAAGGTACTTCACTCTACTCACTAGACTCGCCCACATAGTTAACTGACAGTCGTCGTGGTTTGACCCAGGGTTCATGGTTCCAGTGTTCACCGATCCCTCCCTCACTCGGCGTACGGATGATGTTGGCTACAGTCCACACCCTCACCACTGTCAGTAGAAGGTTATGCACAAGGCTGATACACCTGAGCGAACCAACGACCGCACGACCCTGACCTAACTCGGGTTATTCACAATGCCGGTTTATCTGACTGTCGGCTCTACCCTGGATGCACCGATCACTGGCGTCGCGCGCGACACTGTGCCGGTGCGATGGGTCGACGGTTGCTGTGAGGGCAGGACTGGACGTGAAGTTGAGCGGCGACCGGCGGGCCAGCGTGCCGGCACGGGGTCGCGTAGCAGCCATGGATCGGCGGATTCAGGTTTGCCCTGTTGGGACTGTCGATCATCGTTGAGGATCGCGGAATCTCTGACCTCGGACTGCATCATGTTCCCCTGCTTGGGCGAGAGTCAGAGGTCACTTGCCTGGCGTGGTGAGAACAACGCGTATTTCGCCGACATGGATCGACGGGTTGTCGGTGGAAGCGACTGTCGTCGTGAAGGTGCCATGCTGTCCAT
>WRFP01000092.1 GCA_009778725.1 Propionibacteriaceae bacterium | reverse complement strand
CGGTGCCGCTGAGGCGACGCAGGAAACGCTGGACTTCGACGTGACCGGTGACCGGCGCGAGGCCAACCCGCTGATCAACGACCTGCGGGGCGTAGTCGAACTGTGGCGCAACCGCCGCTACCCTCACGTCACCCCGGTGACCCGCAACCTGCTGGAGTATTGGGCCGACAGGGCCCGCGACAACCGCGTCTTGTTCTGCCAGCGCGAGGCCGCCGAGACGGCGATCTATCTGGCCGAGGCCGCCGGACGTGACGGTTTCTCACCTGCTTGGCAGCAACACATCCACGACGACAACGCCGAGTACAACGCGGGCTTGCCGCGTCAGGCGTTGAAGATGGCGACCGGCACGGGCAAGACGGTTGTGATGGCGATGTTGATCGCCTGGCAGGCGATCAACAAGATCACCAGCCCGCGCGACCCGAGGTTCGCGAAAAGGTTCCTGGTCGTCACCCCGTCAATCACGATCCGGGACCGGCTGCGGGTGTTGACGCCGGGCAGCCCAGGCAACTACTACGACGAGCGCGACATCGTGCCCGCCCAGTACCAAGGCCAGTTGCGGCAGGCGCAGATCGTCGTGACGAACTACCACGTCTTCCTGCAAGGTGATGCGAAAGAGATCAAAGGGGTGGCGAAAACCACCCGTGAAATCCTGCTCGGCGGGCCAGGCCGGGGCAGGCAGGACGATCCGTTCAAGGAAACCCCCGACGCGGTGGTCGCCCGCGTGCTGCGCAACTTCACATTGGGCAAGGACTCGAACCGCGAGTCCGAGATCGTCGTCCTGAACGACGAGGCCCACCACTGCTACCGCTACAACCCCGACACCAGCGGAAAACGCTCCAAGGAAGATGAGACCGCGAACAAGGAGGCCGGTGTCTGGTTCACCGGCTTGACCTGGGTCGCGAAGCGGGTCGGTATCAAGCACGTCTACGACATGTCGGCCACTCCTTTCTTCATCTCCGGCTCGGGTTATCCGGAGGGCTACATCTTCCCGTGGACCGTCTCGGACTTCTCGCTGATGGACGCCATCGAATCAGGCATCGTCAAAGTGCCGCGTACCCCGGTCGACGACGATGCCTCCGATACCGAATTGGTCACCTATCTGCGGCTGTGGGACTTCATTGGCGATAAACTGCCGCGCCGCCGCAATGCCGACATCGAATCGTCGGGCTGGACCCCGCCCGCCGAGCTGCAGGGCGCACTGGAGTCGCTGTACCGAAGCTACGAGAAGTCATACCGGCAGTGGGAAGACTCGCTGCGGGCGTTGGGTGAGACGCCGCCGGTGATGATCATCGTCGCCCCGAACACCGTCGTGTCGAAGCTGGTGTACGAGTGGGTCGCCGGTGCGCGTGTTGAGCTGGACGACGACACCACCCGGTACCGGCCCGGCAACCTGGCACTGTTCTCCAACGTGGTCGACGGGCAGCAGGTTACCCGCCCGCCGTCGGTGCTGATCGACTCGGTACAACTCGACTCCGGCGAGGCGTTGAGTAAGGACTTCATGCAGGCCGCCGCCGCTGAGATCGACGCTTTCCGGGCTGAGTACCGGCGGGCCAACCCCGGCGCCGACGCCGACGCTTTGACCGAGCAGGACATTCTGCGCGAGGTCATGAACACCGTCGGCAAACGCGACAAGCTGGGCGCGGACGTCCGCTGCGTCGTCTCCGTCGCCATGCTGACGGAGGGCTGGGACGCCAACACCGTCACCCACATCCTGGGCATCAGAGCGTTCGGTTCGCAGTTGTTGTGCGAACAGGTCGTTGGGCGCGGGCTGCGCCGCCGCTCCTGGGCCGTCAACGAACAGGGCCATCTGGAGCCGGAGTATGCCAACATCTATGGCATCCCCTTCGCGTTCATTCCGACGACTGGTAAAACCCCGCCCGCCCTGCCGACGGTGCCTGCCGAGCATGTCTACGCCGTCGAGGGACGCGACCACCTGGAAATCACGTTCCCACGGTTGACCGGGTACCGGCTAGAGATTCCCGATGCCGACTACTTCATCGACGACCAGGCGGTGATGCCGTTCCTCATTGATGACACCCATGTGCCCCGCCGCACCGAAATGTTGGGGGTGGTCGGCGAGGCGGAGGTCGACGCGAGCGACACCACGCCAATGCGATCCCAACAACTCGGTTTTGAGCTGGCGAAACGGCTGGTCAACACCCATCTGCGTACAGGCGACTCCGACCAGTTCGAAGGCCAGGCCCGCCCCTGGCTGTTCCCCAGCCTCGCCAAACTGTGCACCCGGTTCGTCATTGATCACGTCGAGATCGCACCCGGCCACGACCTGTCGGAGTTGCGCTTGGCTCAGGTACAGGCCGATCTGGCCGACTACATCTTCGAGCACCTCGCCCGCCAGGAAGGCAACCGGCGCGAACGACTCCGCCCCGTCCTGCGCGCCTTCGACCCGCAAGGCAGCACCGCCGATGTCGATTTCTGGACCCGCAAGGCGGTCATCCCCGCGGACCACTCGCAGGTCTCCGACGTCGTTCTGGACGGGCCGAAAGGCAACACCTGGGAAGAGACAATGGCCCACGAATGCGAACACCTCGTCGCCTCCGGTGCAATCACGTCCTACGTGAAGAACGACCACTTGGGCTTCACCATCCCGTATGTCCACCAAGGCCGCTCCCACCACTACGTACCCGACTTCCTGCTGCGCCTGACCCAGCACGAAGGCGACGTGCCCCGGACGCTGATCGTCGAGGTGTCCGGCGGGCAGAAGGCATCGCACAGTCCCGGCCCGACTCACATCAAAGCGGAGACGGCACGCAACTCGTGGTGCGCCGCCGTCAACAACCTGGGAACCTACGGACGCTGGGGCTACATCGAACTCACGAACCCCGACACGTTCCGCGACCGGCTCAAAGAAGCCGTCCACGCCCTGTACCAGGACATGCCCATCGTCGGCGATCCCGACCTGCTCGACTATCAGGAGAAAGAGGCCAGCCATGGCACGCTCTAGCCAACCCAAAGGCACAACCCCCGTCGAGGCCACCGTCCACCAGGACAAGCGCGTCAACATCCCCACCGCCGACGCGCAAGACTTCATGCCCGCTGACCCGGCCATCCCCCAGGTCGTCTACGAACGCGACCCCAGCCTCGATCCCCAGTTGGTGTGGCGCGGCAAGTACGACGGCGACCCAACCCAGTTAGTAGCCGACGCGCCGCCCATCTACATCCAAGAGAAGATCGATCCGCGCGTCCTGATCGAAAACCTCCGCCAGACCAGCCGAGCCGGTCAGCCAGAGCCGGAGCTGACACTGTTCGACGACTTCGACGGCCTCGACGTGCTCGACTCAATCGACTTCTACCGCCACCACGCCAACTGGTCCAACCGCATGATCCTGGGCGACTCGCTCCAAGTCATGGCGTCGCTCGCCGAACGCGAGGCCCTGCGCGGCCAGGTCCAGATGGTCTACATCGACCCACCCTACGGCATCAAATTCGGCTCGAACTGGCAGGTGTCAACGCGGAACAACCGACCCAGAGATGGCAAGCCAGAAGATGCGGTGCGTGAGGCCGAGCAAATCAAAGCCTTCCGCGACACCTGGGAGCTTGGCATCCATTCATACCTCGCCTATCTGCGGGATCGCCTCATCACTGCCCGCGATCTCCTCACGGAGACCGGGTCATGTTTCGTTCAGATTGGCGACGACAACGTTCACCTCGTGCGGTCCTTAATGGATGAGATTTTCGGTTCGGAGAACTTCTGTTCGCTCATCTCGTTCCGAACGACCAGCGGCGCGGGTAGCTTCGCCGGTGGGACCAACGTCCTCGCGTCAATCAACGACTTCATCGTCTGGTACGCGCGAGATGCGACACGGGTTAAGTACCACCAGATCTTCACCACAAAGGGTGTCGGCGAGGCCGGTGGCGGTCAGTACACCTGGATCGAGGAACACAATGGCGCGCGTCGCAAGGGCACTGACGACGAGTTGCGCGATCAGTCCGGTACCTTCCGCGTTATGCGTCCGGCCCCTTTCACTTCACAGACGACGCGTGTCGGTCAGACCACGGTGTTCCCCATCACTGTGGCTGGCGTCGTGTACAGCCCCTCCAAAGGGGGCTGGAAAACCAACCAAGACGGCGTGGCGAGGCTCCAGTCCGCCCGGCGCCTAATGGGCATCGGCAACACACTCACCTACGTGCGTTACCTGGATGATTTCCCAGCGTTCCCCATCAACAACTCGTGGAGTGACACAGTCACCTCCGGCTTCGCGGACCCGAAAGTTTACGTCGTCCAAACCAACACCAAGGTCATCGAACGCTGCATGCTGATGTGCACTGATCCAGGCGATCTGGTGCTCGACCCGACCTGCGGCTCGGGCACCACGGCCTATGTCGCCGAGCAGTGGGGCCGTCGATGGATCACCATCGACACGTCGCGCGTCGCCCTGGCGCTGGCCCGACAGCGGCTGATGGGCGCGTCGTACCCGCACTACCTACTAGCTGACTCTCCAGAGGGTCGCAAGCAAGAGGGTGAAGTCAGCGGCCAACGGCTGCCACCGACCCAGACCAACGGCGACATCCGGCAGGGGTTCGTCTACGAGCGGGTTCAACACATCACGCTGAAGTCGATTGCCAACAACCCCGACATCGTCGAAGGCATGACCCGCACCCAAATCGACGCGGCGATCAAGCGCCACGCCGACTTCGAACTGCTCTACGACAAGCCATACATCGACAACCGTAGGGCGCGGGTATCTGGGCCGTTCACGGTCGAGTCGCTGTCGCCGCACCGGTCCCTGGCTTTCGCCGCTCCGCCAGAATTGCCTGAACCGAAGACCGCCGCCTGGGACGAGACGGCTTGTGACGACGAAGCCACCTGGTCCGATTTCGACCAGTCGATCCTCGACAATCTGCAGGCGGCGGGCATCCAGAACGGCAGGCGGAAAGACCGTCTGGAGCTCGCGCAATTGGAGCCGTACTCGGGTCGCTATGTCCAGGCCGTCGGCACCCCGCGTAGCGAGGATGAGACTCAGCCGCTGGTGGCCATCGCGGTCGGCCCGCAGTATGGCACGGTCGACGCGCAGTTCATCAAGGAGGCTGCGAAAGAAGCCGTCAAGATCGACAACGTCGCCATCCTGGCGGTGTTGGCCTTTGCCTTCGACCCGCAGGCCGTCAACCTGGCAGGCAAAGACGACGAACTCGACACATCCGATGCTGAATTCGCCGTTCTCGGTGAGCGTCCGCTAGGCAGGCTGCGCCTGCTGCCGGTGCGCATGAACGTCGATCTGCTGATGGGCGACGCCCTGAAGAAGACCGGCGCGGGCAACCTATTCACCGTCTTCGGCGAGCCGGACATCGAGATCAAGCGCACCGACGACGGGCAGGTCGTCGTAAACCTGAAGGGCGTCGACGTGTACGACCCGTCGACGGGTGAGGTCCGCAGCAACGACACTGACCGGATCGCGCTGTGGATGATCGACTCCGACTACAACGGTGAATCATTCTTCATCCGCCACTGCTATTTCACGGGCGGCAACGACCCGTACAAGCGTCTGAAGACCGCGCTGAAAGCCGACATCAGCCTGGATGCCTGGCAGACGCTCTACTCCACAGTCTCCGTCCCCTTTGACCCGCCGGCGACAGACAAGATCGCCGTCAAGGTGATCAATGACTACGGCGACGAGGTCATGCAAGTCTTCGAGGTGGCGTAATGATTCCGACCAGCCCGCCTTTACCCGTCCCGACGGATGGCTCGTGGACTACTAATCCAGCATGGTGGGCGTTGCTTGTGGCGCTGGTGGGCATGGCTGGCATGATTGTGAACCTCGTACTCAACATCCTGAACTGGCGACGCAGTGCCGTGCCCAAAGTTGGGTTTCGTGTCGAATGGCCTGAGAACTCCGACATGCCGACCACATATCTCCTGCGCAACGTTGGTTCGATTACCACCACGAATACCCAGTTCCGTATGGACGACTACGACCCGCCCGAAAAAGGTATGCCGGATATAAGACCCAAGTTCTCGGGCGACCGTGACCACGTTGACCTATCACCTGGCGAGGCTGTTTCGTTTGAGATGGGCTGGCGGCGAGTGGTTCCCGGCTCAGCAGAGCCGATTCGCAGGTTTCCGCCTTGGAACGTGACCGTCACATGCGACCAAGTAAAGGGCTATCTGGTTGTTGATAGCGGTACTGCCAGGCGGATTGGCGAGACCCAATACAGAATCGTCCCTATTTGCAGAGGTGGTCGAAGTGCCTGACCAAGCCAGCCCAAACCGACTTGACCCAAACCAGATTGTGGCGACGCTGTCGACACAATCCGCCTGGATGGATTGTCGTATCGGCGGGACGACACTTCAGGCTGGCATCGGCCAGGCGGACAGGAGTGTCCAGCATGGGTGACACAGTTTCCCCCAACAAGAATCTCTCACCCGTAGTGAGAGAACTGGACCCGGCACGGCTCGACCCCGAGCGGGAGTTCGCACCCTTGCTTGACATCATCGAGCAGGCTCGGTCTCGGGCCTTCCGCGCGGTGAACCGCGAGCTAGTCGGCATGTATTGGGACGTCGGGGCGTATATCAGCGCCAAGGTCAAGGCCGAGAGGTGGGGACGGGGCGTGGTGACCGAGTTCTCTCACTGGGTGACCAGCCGCTTGCCCGATCTGGGCGGGTTCTCTCCGCAGAACGTGTGGCGGATGCGCCAGTTCTATGAGACCTACCAAGGCAGCGAAAAACTCTCACCGCTGGTGAGAGAAATCAGTTGGACGAACAACCTATTGATCATGATGAGTGCGAAGTCGGACGAGGCCAGGGAGTTCTACCTGCGGCTAGCAGCCCGAGAAAGGTTGAGCAAGCGCGAACTCGAACGCCAGCTCGACTCGCTGCTGTTCGAGCGGACGGCGTTGTCGAACGAGTCCACCAAACAGATCGTCGCCCGGCATCCCGAGGTGGCTGCGTTGCGCGACAGCTACACGCTGGAGTTCCTGGGCCTGCCTGCCCGGCACCGAGAGCGGGATCTGCGTGATTCCATAGTCGCCCATCTGCGGGACTTCATCTTGGAGTTCGGCAAGGACTTCACTTTCGTCGGCCAGGAGTACCGGCTCCAGGTCGGTGCTCAGGACTTCTATGTCGATCTTCTGATGCAGAACCGCGAGCTGGATTGTTTGGTGGCCATCGAGTTGAAGACTGGTGTCTTCATGCCCGAGTACCTGGGCCAACTCGATTTCTATCTGGAAGCGCTCGACCGCGACGTACGGAAGCCGCGCGAGAACCCGTCGGTAGGACTGATTCTATGCACCGGCAAGGACGACACAGTGGCGGAGTACGCGCTGAGCCGCAGCTTGTCACCTGCGATGATCGCCGAGTACCAACTGCGTCTGCCGGACAAGAAGATGCTGGAAACAAAGCTGCGGGAACTCAGCGACGTGGCTGTGCTCGAGGTCGATGGGGACGCCGCCGATGGGGATTGACTTCACCACCAGCCAACTCGAGGCGATCAGCACGCTGGATCGCCCGCTGCAGATCATCGCCTGTGCTGGGTCGGGCAAGACGGAGGTGATCTCGCAGCGGATCGCCGCGATCCTGGCTCAACCTGGCGTGAGGCCCGCCAACATTGTCGCCTTTACGTTCACCGAGAAGGCTGCCGCTGAGTTGAAAGACCGCGTGTACGGGATTCTCACCCGCCAGGGCCGTGATCTGACGGGCATGGCGGAGATGTTCATCGGCACGATCCACGCTTACTGCCTGAACTTGCTGCAGACGTGGGTGCCGGAGACGTTCAAGTTCTCGGTGCTGACCCAGATCACGCAGCGGCTGTTCATCGACCGCCACTCCGACAAGTCGGGGCTGACACGCTGCCCGACCATGTTGGACAACGTGCCGACACTGCGCCGCTACCGCGACTCGAAACTGTACGCGCAGATCATGTCGATCCTGTCGGAAGACGATGTCGACCACACCCTGGTGCCGGGCGCGGTCGAGGCTTGTTGGACGGCCTACCGGCAACTGCTCGGCGGCAACGCCTATGTCGACTACTCAACGATGCTGGAGTTGGCCGTCGAGTTGTTGGAGCGCCACGAGGATCAGGCGGACGTGCTGGCCGACGAGCTGCGCCACTACGTGGAGGAGACGGTCAGATACGTTGTGGTGGACGAGTACCAGGACGTCAACCCGATCCAGGAGCGCCTGGTGGCGGCGCTGACCGAGCACGGCGCAAACCTGTGCGTGGTGGGCGACGATGATCAGACGATCTACCAGTGGCGCGGCTCCGACGTGTCGGGCATCCTGAAGTTCGCCGACCGCTACGAGGCCGTCCACAACGTCACGCTGGCGGAGAACTTCCGCTCATCCGAGGGCATCGTCGCACTGGGACGCTCGATAGCGGAGTCGATCCCGAGCGAGCAGCGGCTGGCAAAGTCCATGGCCTACGCCTCCCACCAGCAGTGGGAACGCGGCGACATGCTGTCACTCAAGTTCGACGACCCCGAAGCCGAAGCCACATGGATGGCCGACCGGCTGGAGGCGATACGCGGGGTCGCGTTCACCGACGATCCAGACAGCGATCCGCGCGGCCTGTCGTGGTCGGACATGGCGGTGCTGTACCGCTCGGTCGCAGGCGATGCCGGGTCTTTGACCGACGAACTCGACAAGCGCGGCATCCCCTATGTGGTGAAGGGCCTGACCCGCCTGTTCGACTCGACGACCATCCAAGCTGTGGTCGCCATGTTCGCGTTCACCGCAGGACAACTCGATCGCGACGGGCTGGAGGCCATGATCGGCGACGCCAGGCTGGTCGACGACGGCACGTCGCTCGACCCGCTGGTGGCCGTGCTGGAGCGGGTGAACCATCCCACGCCGCGCAACCGGCACACGATCTACAACTTTCAACGGCTGTACCTGGACGCGCTGGCCGCGCTGGGTGTGCGCGAGGACACAATCCCCGGCAAGGATGGGCGTGGCGCGCTGGTGATGTACGAGTTGGGCAAGTTCTCCCAGGTGATCTCCG
>WRFP01000091.1 GCA_009778725.1 Propionibacteriaceae bacterium | reverse complement strand
GTGGATCATCGGCATCTTCTATGTCATGACCATGTTCCTCGGCTTCGGCGCGGCTGCCTTCGTGGGCAAGGACGCGATCTTGGCCAAGGACCCGGGCGGCAACATGGCAGCCCCGATGCTGGCCGACAAACTGGGCGGGGATTTCCTCTTCGCCTTCATCTGCGCCGTGGCTTTCGCCACCATCCTGGCTGTCGTGGCAGGCCTGGTCCTGACCGGCGCCGGGGCCTTCGCACACGACTTCTACAACGAGATTCTGCGCAAGGGCAAGGCCACCCAGAAGGAGCAGATGCGCATGGCGCGGATCGCTTCGATCGGAATCGCGGTTGTGTCCATCCTGATCTCGCTGGGCGCGGAGAAGATGAACGTCGCCTTCCTGGTGTCTCTGGCCTTCGCCGTGGGCGCCAGTTCCAACCTGCCGACCATCTTGTTGACGATCTTCTGGAAGAAGTTCAACCGGCAAGGCGCCATCATCGGCATGCTCGTCGGCCTGATCACCTCCTTGGGGTTGGTGGCCTTGAGCCCGAACGTCTGGAACCCGGTGGCAGGCAAAGCGATGTTCGTCGGCACGGCGATCTTCCCACTGACCACACCCGGCCTGTTCTCCATCCCGGCCGGTTTCCTCGCGGCGATCATCGGTACCTTGATCTTCGCCGGCAAGCAGGACAAGAAAGCCGAAGTGGAGAAGTTCGACGAAATCCTGGTACGCGCCTCGACCGGCATCAATGTACGTACTGGCGAGGTTGAAGAAGAACCATTGCCAGAAGACGAGGCTGAGGCTCCTCTCGGAGCTTGAGACTCATTCACCACTCAGGACAAACGACCCAGATGGCACACAGCTCTGGGTCGTTTGTCTGTTTGTTAGCCAACGGTTTGAGAAGGAAAAATGGCGTGCTGGCGGAATCCGGCACCGACAGGTCGTAAGATAGAGGCATTGCCGATCAAGGAGGAAATCATGGCAAAATCCGATCTCGTCGAACGTGCTCTCGCACTCGCTCCGACACAACTGTTCATCGACGGGCAATGGCGGCCCGCAGCATCTGGGCGCACCTTCCCGGTGATGGACCCTGCTACCGAAGAGAAGCTGGCCGATGTCGCCAATGGTGGCTCCGAAGATGCTCTGGCGGCCCTGGACGCAGCCAGTCAGGCTCAACCGGCGTGGGCTGAGACGAGCCCGCGCACCCGCTCCGAAATCTTGCGCCGGGCCTTCGACCTGCTGATCGGGCGAAAGGAGGAGATCGCCACCCTCATCACCGCGGAGATGGGCAAACCGATGGCCGATGCGCTCAGCGAAGTGAACTACGGCGCTGAATTCTTGCGCTGGTTCGCTGAAGAAGCGGTCCGCATCTCGGGGCGTGCCACGGTGGCGCCCGAAGGCATCCTCCAAATCTTCACCGCCCAGCGTCCGGTCGGGCCCTCGCTGCTGATCACCCCCTGGAACTTCCCGCTCGCCATGGCCACCCGGAAGGTCGGCCCTGCCCTGGCCGCCGGCTGCACGGCTATCCTGAAACCCGCCACCCTGACCCCGTTGACCTCGCTGGCCTTCGTGCGCATCCTCGAAGAGGCAGGAGTTCCCGCCGGCGTCGTCAACATTGTCACCTCCTCATCCGCCTCCTCGATTTCAGCCCCGCTGCTGGCCGACCCACGCTTGCGCAAACTCTCCTTCACCGGCTCCACCGAAGTCGGCCAGACTCTGCTGCAACAGTCGGCCCAGAATGTTCTGCGTACGTCGATGGAACTGGGCGGCTGCGCACCCTTCATCGTCTTCGACGACGCCGACATCGACCAGGCAGTACGGTCGGCTGTCATCGCCAAGACCCGTTCCAACGGCGAGGCCTGCAATGCGGCCAACACCTTCTATGTCCAGCGCGGAGTCGCCGAGGAGTTCACAGCCGGGTTCGCCAAGGCCTTCGCCGGCCTGCAGGTCGGCCCGGGCCTCACCCCCGGGGTTGACCTGGGTCCTCTGGTCTCGTCCGGCCAACGCCAGGACGTAGCACGCATGGTCGACGAGGCTGCCGATCTGGGCGCCGAACGCCGTACCGGAGGGGTAGTACCCGAAGGGGTCGGCTTCTTCTATCCTCCGACTGTCCTGGGCGACGTGCCGGAAGGCACCCCCATCCTGACCCAGGAAATCTTCGGCCCGGTGGCTCCCGTCACAGTTTTCGACGACGAGGACGAGGTCGTACGCCGGGCCAACTCCACCCCCTTCGGATTGGCCGGATATCTGCACACCTCGGACATGTCACGGGTGATGCGGCTCGCCGCCCGCCTGGAGGTTGGGATGCTCTCAGTCAACACCGGCCCGATCTCCAACGCGGCCGCCCCCTTCGGCGGCATGAAGTTGTCGGGCATGGGCCGAGAAGGCGGAACCGAGGGCATCTTTGAATACCTGGAATGCCAGTACATCGGTCTGCCCCGCTGATTCGGTGACTGGCCGCGCCTGATTGACGTCACATCCCATCCCAACTGCGAGCCAGGCCCCGAGTCGAGCCTGCTGCATCCTCCGCAATGACGTTGGGCTTGTCCCCAGTTTCCTCTGCCCTGACTTGCGCGAAGACTGTAGGCTGTGACGGATGAAACACGACGAGACCATAGCGGCGGAGGTGTCCGACCTGCTGAAGGACGTGGCCGAGCGGATCGTCATCCCCCGGTTCGGGACGCTCACAGCTGACGAGATCCAAGAGAAGCGACCTGGGGACCTGGTGACGATCGCCGACCGCCAGGCGGAGGACGCGATCGCCCGAGCCTTGTCCCGCCTGACCCCTCACGCCCTGATCGTCGGTGAGGAGGCGGCCTTCGCCAACCCGGCCATTCTCGATGGTTTGGCCCAAGCCGACCAGGCGTGGTGCATCGATCCCATCGACGGGACGAGGAATTTCACGCGCCACTGTCCCGATTTCGCCATCATGGTGGCCCGCATGGAAAGCGGGGTGGTCACCCAGGCCTGGATCTACCAACCCATGCACGCGACGATGTATCAGGGAGAAAAGGGTGCAGGGGTACGCCGGAACGGCCAGCCAATTGCTCGCCACACCGACCGGACCCGCCTGTGTGGGAGCGCGTACCGAAAAATCGATCCTGTGCCCGACCAGGTCGACCTGAAGCGTTCGTGGAGGTCCTGCGGCATCGACTACCCGAAACTGCTCGAGGGTGAGATCGACTTTGTCTTGTACCGCGACGGCAAGCCCTGGGACCACCTGCCTGGCTCGCTGATGGTCGCAGAAATGGGTGGACGCTGTGCGATGCTCACCGGTGAGACCTATCGGCCCGGTTCCATGAAGGGTCCTCTGTCCGTCATCCCTCAGAATCGCTGGGAGGAAGTCCGCGAGGCCCTCATGGGCCCGCTGCCACCAGTACCCCAGTGGTGACTGTGACCTCCAGAGCCCGCTGCCCCATCAGCTCACCGAGCAGACCTGGTCCAGATTGTCCGTGACGTTTCCACCCGGCACATAGCCAGTCGTGTCGGCGGGCTGTTCCGTACTGATGGGCAAAGCACTGGGATCACTCGGTGCTGGTGCGGTCTGCGTCGCAGACGGCACGGAATTCGCACCGGCCTTGTCCAGAGACTGCGACTGCGCGATCGTGTCCGCGACCGTCGCCCTCAGCGCCGGGTAGTCGGGGTTGGCCGGGTCGATCAACGGCGGAGTGAAGGAGACGGAGATAATGGGCAATGTTCTCGTCTTCAGCGCCAAATCAGTCAGAACACCGATCTGAGAAGGGGGTACGGATGTACGCGCCGTCTCACCGGTGGCCGCCGCCAGATCTGTGAACTTGGTGGCGACCGTGGCGGGGTTGAGTTGTTGGAGCATGGCCGCCATGACGCACTTCTGCCGTTGCATGCGGTCATAATCCGAGGTCATGGAGCGGCTGCGGGCGAACCAGAGCACGTCGTACCCGTTCAAATGCTGGTTGGGGCCCGCTTCCAGATAGACGTTGTCGGCCGCGTTGAGGGCCACACGCTGGTTGATGTTCATTGTCAGGCCGCCCATGGCGTCAATCAGATCCTGGAACCCCTGCAAGTCGATCATCACGAAGTAGTTAATGGGCAGTCCGGTGATCCCTGTGGCCGCCTCCATCATGGCCTGGATGCCCGGGTCGTCGACTCCGGGGTAGAGGTCGGCGTTCTGCAAGCCGAGCAGATAGATGGCGTTGAGCAGACAGGAATCGTCTTTACAGTAGTAGCCATTGGGATAGAGGTTCTGCAGCGGTGAGGAGTCGGGGAACGGCACCCTTTCCATGTTGCGCGGCAGACCGAAGATGACAGCCCGGCCGGTGGAGGCACTGACGCTGACGACGGTCACAGAGTCTGGACGTGTGCCCCACCGGTCAGGCCCGGCGTCCGACCCAAGCAGGAGGATGTTGTAACGGCCGTTGTTCTGCGAGTTGCTTCCGCCACCGCCGAAGATGTGGGACAAGGCTCCACCGGTCGCCCACGCGGCGGTTCCCAGCCACACGGTCGCCGAAGTCAGGGCCACAGCCAAGACCAGAGAGATCACGGAGAAGACGATTCCTTTGGCTCGCCCCATCTGCCGCGGGCGGGAAATCCACCAGGTATTGACAGCCAGAGTGCCCCAGAACAGTGCGAGGGCGAAGATGCACAGTGCTAGTCCTTTGAGGACCCACCCGCTAGCGAAGACGCCGATCATGAGGTGCCGGAACAGCAGCGTCAGGATCAGTGCGACGATGGCCACCAGAACCAGCACGATCCACACCCCGAGGGCGAACCGGCCGAGTTTCCGTCGGCCATGGATGGCCTGAGCAGCCCCGGGCAGGATCAGGCCGAGCCCCACCAGAGCGTAACCGCGTCTGGTTTGCACGACCTCACTGCGGTGGGTGACTCCCATCACATCAGCCATCAGCACTCCGATCCGTGGTGCGCACTTTAGGTACACCACCTCTCAAGTATGCGCCCGTAACCAGGTTCAAACCCAGGAAGGCACGCCGTCAGGACGGGATCATGCCATAGAAAAGCTATCATGTTCATTGGTTGTTGGGAAGGCATGTCCGAAGCAGTACGGGGGTTGCCCCCGGTTTGCCGGCCATCGGGGATGGCCTGAATATGACCGTATGGGGCCTCACCCCGAATCCACCGATCCATGGCTGCTGCGCGACGCCAGCGGTCGGTGCATTCGGGCTCACTCGGCGTACGGAGTCGGGATGACAGCGCCAGACGCGTCGAGATAGAGGGTGGGGATGACCGGTTCACCGCGACTCATCTTGTACCCGTCGCGAGGCAACTCACCGCGGGCATGCTCGTGACGGGCGCGCGCATCGGCCAACGGTTCTCCGCCGACGATCTCACCGTCGAGAACCAGGTCACGCAGCAAGGGGCGGTCATGGACACCACCCATGGGTGTCCCCGAGACGCCGATCAACTCCGCTTCGGCGATTCCTTTGAAGTCGAGACGGCGGGCGGCATATTTGCGACCGCCGATCGTGGCTTTGAGCATCGACTTCTTGGCGACCGGGACCAGCGGGGCAGCGGCGTCGTTGGATTCGGAGCGTGCGACGAGTTTGTAGACCATGGAGCAAGTGGGCGCTCCCGAGCCGGTCACCAGCGAGGTGCCCACCCCGTACCCGTTGACCGGAGCCCCGGACAAGGCGGCCAACTGCCACTCATCCAGGTCCGAGGTGACGATGATCCGTGTCTTCGTGGCCCCGAGTTCGTCCAACAGCGCGCGCACGTCGCGGGCTGTGGCCGTCAGATCCCCGGAGTCGATGCGGACCGCGCCCAAACGCCCATTCGTGATTCTCACCGCCGTGCGCACTGCTGCTTCGATGTCGAAGGTGTCGACCAACAGGGTCGTGTCCTCCCCCAGGGTGTCGACCTGGGTCCGGAAGGCGTCTTCCTCGTTGTCATGGAGCAGGGTGAACGCATGCGCGGCGGTGCCCGAGGTGGGGATCCCATATCGGCGGCCCGCCTCCATGTTGGAGGTCGAGGCGAACCCCGCGATGTAGGCGGCGCGAGCAGCCGCGACCGCCGCGTGTTCGTGAGTACGGCGCGACCCCATCTCGATGCAGGGCCGGTCCTCCGCCATCAGCGTCATCCGCGACGCGGCGGACGCGACAGCCGAGTCGTAGTTGTAGATCGACAACAGGACGGTTTCCAGGACGACGGCCTCAGCAAAGGTCCCTTGCACCACGAGCACCGGTGAGCCGGGAAAATACAGGTCGCCCTCGCCGTACCCCCAGATCGATCCGTGGAACCGATAGTCTGCCAGGAATTCGGCCGTCGGTGGGTCGATGATGTCTGCTTGTTTCAGGAAGTCCAGTTCCTCGCCCGTGAAGCGGAAGTCGGCGATCGCTTCCAGGGCCCGTCCCACGCCTGCCACCACGCCGTACCGACGCCCGGGCGGCAATCGGCGCGCGAACAGTTCGAACACGGATGTGCGCTGGGCGATGCCAGACTTCAGAGCCGCCCGTACCATGGTCAACTCATATTGGTCGGTCATCAGAGCCGTTGAAGGATGGTTCAGCATGACCCCCAGCTTACTGAAAACTTCCACCATGGTTTGTCTGCTGGAAGAGTGGGATGGGGCTTCGAAACCCCAGCAGAATGCGGTATGAAGGCTTGTTTTCGACCCTTCCTTGGACGCCAGCCAGGAGCCCTCAGGCCACGCAGTACGCTTGATGCTGATCGGCCGCGTGGCCGGCCCCAGAACAGAAAAGGTCGCCATCATGAGTGAGTCTCCCCTTGTCAGCATCCTTATGGGATCCGATTCCGACTGGCCGGTGATGGCCGAGGCGGCGAAAGCCCTCACAGAATTCGGCATCCCCTTCGAGGCTGACGCGATCTCGGCTCACCGGATGCCCGACGCGACTCTGGCCTACGCCCGCGCCGCCCACAAGCGCGGACTCAAAGTCATCATCGCCGGTGCCGGTGGCGCCGCCCACCTGCCGGGAGTCCTGGCGGCCGTCACTCCCCTGCCCGTCATCGGCGTCCCTGTGCCACTGAAGCAACTGGACGGCATGGATTCCTTGTTGTCCATCGTCCAGATGCCGGCAGGAGTGCCCGTCGCCACTGTCGGCGTCGGAGCCGCCCGCAATGCTGGTTTGTTAGCCGCACGCATCCTGGCCAGCGGCGACGCCGCCCTGCTGGACAAGGTGCTGGCCTTCCAAGATTCGTTGCGCCAAGCAGCCGAGGCCAAGGGAGACAAGGTACGCGCCCTGGCTTCCGAACTGCGCAACAGTTAGTCGCAATTCACTGATCGCTGCCGGGGTGAGCGGCAGCGATCAGCAGGAAAAATATCAGTGGTACGTCAGGCTCTGCACCGCCGTACGACAGTAACGGCAAGTCCCATTGCTACGAATGCAGCACCTGCGAGCCATCCCAGACCCGGTGCCCCAGCGGCCTGACCACCGGTGGACGCCGACACTAACTGTCCCGAAGTAGCACCCGGCACGGAACCAACTGGCGCCGAACCAGCCGGCACCGCACCAGCAGCCAACACCTGGAAGGTCATCGTCACCGTACCTGACTGAGTGCCCACCGCCGTCAACGTGTGCGTCCCGGCTTCAAATGTCGCAGGCAGTGTTACCGTCATCGCCGGAAGCGTCCCATCGGGGTTGACGGTCACCGGTGGGAACTGAATCGGATCCGAATGCACCGTGATCGTCACCTGCTCCCCCGGCACCCAGTTGCGGCCACCGAACACCACAGACTGTCCCGGTGACAACGTCATACTCGACAAGTCAATCGTCGGCTTGCTCACACCAGCAGCCGCAGTCTCAACTCCCGACGGTCCAGGCGTACCCGACTCCACGCTCGTCACAGGAGCCGCAGGAACCGAACCCGTCGGAGCCGAGGTCGACACTCCAGTGGGCGTCTGAGCCGGAATCGGCAAACCAGTGGGCGTCTGAGCCGGAGTCGACACACCAGTGGGCGTCTGAGCCGCAGTTCCAGCACCACTCGACGTCGCAGCCGGAGTCGACGCACCTGTCGGCGGCACAGCCGGAGCCAACACACCAGTCGGCGTCTGGCCTGGGGCTGACGCATGAGTTGGCGTTGAAGCCGGAGTCGACACACCGGTCGGAGTCGACACAACCGTCGGCGTTGCGGCTGGCGCCACACTTTCAGCAATGATAATCGTCACCGGAACAGAACCACGCGGGGCGGCTGAGGTTCCATCGTACGCATTGGCAATCAGGACGTACGTCCCCAAAGTGTCGAAGTCGTACGAACAGTACCATGTGCCATCTGCGGCAGCCGTCGCGTCACAGACCGTACTGATTGACCCATCGCCAGCGGTGACTGTGACATTGACCGTTGCTCCTGGCTGAGCGGTCCCCCCGATGAACGGGACGGCCGTTTGAAGATAGGACTGCCCATCCACCGGCATCGTGATCACTGGAAGCACGATCACATTCGCAGTCGCGGTCGGGTCGGGAGTGGGGAGGGCTGGGGCAATCGGAGTACCAGTTTCAGCGGTCGGAACAGTCGGAGCACCAGGCCCAGCGGTCGGTGGAGTGATGGGTGTGGTCGGCGTGCCCGGCACAGTCGGAACTCCAGGCTGGCTGATCGGCTCAGTTTGAGTGCCCGGCTCACCCGACGGTCCACTGGTTTGCTCAGTCGTCGTGCCTGCCTCAGTCGGCGGCGCGACCGGCGGCGTCGGAGCCGAAGTTGGGGCAGATGGGATTGTCGTCGGCACAGCCGGAATACCCGGCTCACTCGTCGGCACAAGCGGTGTGGTCGGCGCAGTCGGACTACTCGTCGGAGTCGTCGGTACGGTCGGCTCCACCGGAGCAGTCGTCGGTACGGTCGGCTCCACCGGAGCAGTCGTCGGCGTACTCGGCACCGTCGTCGGCGCAACCGGCAGCGTCGGAACTGTCGTCGGCGCCGTCGGCACAACCGGCGTAGTCGGAACAGTGGTCGGCGCAACCGGCGTAGTCGGAACAACCGGCGTGGTCGGCGCAGTCGTCGGCACAACCGGCGTGGTCGGGACAGTCGTCGGCACAACCGGCGTGGTCGGCGCAGTCGTCGGCACAACCGGCGTGGTCGGCGCAGTCGTCGGCA
The DNA here is from genome assembly GCA_009778725.1 of Propionibacteriaceae bacterium. GTDB lineage: Bacteria > Actinomycetota > Actinomycetes > Propionibacteriales > Propionibacteriaceae > WQYJ01. The sequence continues at coordinate 78 of WRFP01000091.1, read as the reverse complement.
CAACCGGCGTGGTCGGAACAGTCGTCGGCACAACCGGCGCAGTCGGCGCAACCGGCGCAGTCGGCGCAGTCGGACCAG
>WRFP01000090.1 GCA_009778725.1 Propionibacteriaceae bacterium | reverse complement strand
GCGCCCCATCCTGGAGACGGTGCTGGACGAGGTGGCCTACGACGTGCTCGCCGTCGAACTGTCGAGCTTCCAACTCCACTGGGTGTCCTCGCTCAGCCTGCATTCGGCCGCCGTGCTCAACCTGGAGCCCGATCATTTAGAGTGGTACGGGGGTGGCAAGACCGCTTTCGCGTCCTATGCGTTGGACAAGGCTCGCATCTACCACCAGGTCACCGATTCTTGCGTCTACAACGTCGAGGATCCGGCGACCGAGGAGATGGTTGAGCAGGCCGATGTGGTCGAGGGTGCCCGGGCCATCGGCTTCACTCTCGGCATCCCGTCGATGTCGATGCTGGGTGTCGTCGACGGGTTTCTGGTGGACAGGGCCTTCATTCCCCAGCGTCGCGACTCGGCTTTGGAACTGGCTTCACTGTCGGATCTGCCGACCACGGCACCCCACATGGTCGCCGACGCCCTGGCCGCCGCGAGCCTGGCCCGTTCCTTTGGCGTACCGGCTCTGGCAGTACGCGATGGTCTGCGGGCCTATGAACTCGGCCCCCACCGTATTCAAACCATTGCCAGTTCTCACGGAATCACCTGGGTCGACGACTCCAAGGCGACCAATGCCCATGCCGCGCAGGCCTCGCTGAAGGGCTTCGGATCGGTGGTGTGGATCGCCGGGGGACTGGCGAAGGGAGGCCGGTTCGAGGACCTGGTGCGCCAGAACTCATCACACATCAAGGCCGCCATCCTGATCGGGCAGGACCGTGAGGTGTTGGCAGAGGCGTTCGCGAGCCAGGCCCCCGACATCCCCCTGGTCGTCCTCGCTGACAAGGATCCTTCGGTGATGAACCTGGTGGTCGACCACGCGGCGCGCTTGGCGGGCGAGGGGGACACCGTCCTGCTGGCGCCGGGGTGCGCCTCGCAGGATATCTTCACCGACTACGCGGATCGGGGACACTGGTTCGCCCGGGCCGTTCACGACCGGCTCGACGCCTCCGCCCAGCACCCGTCTTCCATATCTTTGCCCACCGCTTCTTCCGACGCCTGCCAGCCAGAAGAATCCGCCCCCACCGTCCAACCGCCGGCGGGCGGCGATGCCAAAAATCCCACCAGTCAAGGGAAAGGAGACCAATGACAGCCGTAACAGCCGATCCAGTGGTGGCACTTCCTGGTCAACCTGCTGAGAAGGCCCGGTCGCCGAAGACCGTGGTCCGTACTGCGATGGCGCATCCCCTCTTCGACTATCATCTCGTGATCGTCACCTCGGTGGTGTTGTTGTGCCTGGGCTTGCTGATGGTCATCTCGGCCTCGTCGGTCATCGCCGCGGCACAGATGGGCGATCCGTACTATTTCGGCAAGAGACAGATCATATTTGCGGTCTTCGGTGTCCTCGGCGCGGCACTGCTGTCTTTGATTCCCGAAAGATTCCTGACCAAGCTATCCTGGCCCGCTCTGCTGCTGGCCGTCCTGCTGCTCCTGCTCACCTTCACCCCGCTGGGCGTGTCGGTGGCCGGCAACCAGAACTGGCTGTCCTTCGGGTCGAGTTGGACGCAGTTCCAGCCGAGCGAATTCGCCAAACTCGCCATCATCTTGTGGGGCGCCAATGACCTGGCTCACCGGCACAAGCGCCTCGCCGACATGCGCCAGTGGTTGGTTTACATCGTCGCGACCTTCACGATCGTGGGCCTGGTGGTCTTCCAGAAGGACCAGGGCACAGCCATGGTCATGGCAGCCATGGTGATCCTCGTCCTGGTCGCAGCCGGGGCACCCTGGAGACTGCTGTTGAGTCTGGCGTCGCTGGCAGTCGCGGCGGTGGTCGGACTGATCATCATCCAGCCTTACCGCATGCAGCGGATCTGGGCCTTCATGAATCCGAGCGCCGACCAGTACGGGCTGAACCTCCAACCGCAGCGAAGTCTGTACGCACTGGCCTCCGGAGGATGGTTCGGTCAGGGCTTAGGATCCAGCCGCCAGAAGTGGGGCCTGCTCTCCGAAGCCCACACCGACTACATCTTCGCCATCATCGGCGAAGAACTCGGCTTGCTCGGCACCTTGACAGTGATCGCCTTGTTCGCCGCACTGGCCTTCGCCGGGATCAGGATCGCAGGCCGGGCCGCGACGAGATTCTCACGCATCGTCGCCATTGGGGTGGTCAGTTGGTTTACCGTTCAGGCCTTCGTTAACATCGCGGTGGCCATCAGACTTCTCCCTGTCGTTGGGGTGACCCTGCCGATGATCTCCTACGGGGGGTCGTCGCTGATGGCCAACTTGTTCGCCCTGGGACTGCTGGCCGGGTGTGCCCGGCGTGAACCCGAGGCCGTCCAACTTCTGGCTTCCCGCAAGCGCGGACCGCGCACGGCTTCGATCGTCCGGGAGAGAACATGAGGTTTGTCTTGGCTGGGGGAGGTACCACCGGGCATATTTCACCCATGCTGGCCACGGCTGAAGCCTTGGCCGACATGGAACCCGCCGCGCAGATCACCTGCGTGGGCACCCGCGCCGGCCTGGAGACAAGTGTCGTTCCGCAGGCCGGCTTCACCCTCGAACTGGTCGACCCGGTCCCGTTGCCGCGGTCGGTTACTCCTGGACTGTTCACCATGCCGGTCAGGCTGGCCAAGGCGGTCGGGCAGGCCAAAGACATCCTGGGTTCCACCCGGGCGCAGGTGGTCGTGGGCTTCGGGGGGTACGCCGCCCTGCCCGTTTTCCTGGCGGCCTGGCGGATGGGGATACCGGTGGTGGTGCACGAAGCCAACGCCGTACCCGGTCTGGCCAACCGCATCGCCTCCCGCTTCGCGGTGGACGTCTGTGTGACCTTCGCCAACAGCGGACTTCCCCACCAGATCGTGACGGGGATGCCCGTGCGCAAAGCCGTCGCAGATCTGGACCGCGAGGCGAAGCGCTCGACGGCACGTCACGGTTTCGGCTTGGAGGATGACGCCAAGGTCTTGCTGGTCTCAGGCGGTTCCCAGGGCGCCAGAACCCTCAACCAGGCCACGGTGGCCGCCCGCCAAGCCCTCAACGATGCCGGGATCAGCATCCTCCACGTCACCGGCCCCAAGAACTACGCCGAAACCGTCGACCTGCCCGCTTCCACCTCCGCGGCCTACCTGCGGGTTCCCTACGTCCAACACATGGAGGAGGCCTACGCCGCAGCCGATCTGATGCTGGCCCGCTCAGGAGCCGGTACGGTGGCGGAGACCGCCATCGTCGGGTTGCCCGCGATCTTCGTACCCCTGCCCCACGGCAACGGCGAGCAGGCCAAGAATGCCGCCGGAGTCGTCGACGCCCAGGGTGGGATCCTGATCGAAGACGGGCAACTGACCGGTGAGCGTCTGGCCACTGAGGTCATCCAGCTCTTCACCGACCCCCAGACGCTGGTGTCCATGGGCCATGCGGCGCGCCATGTCATGCCCCGCGACGCGGCGAAGCTGGTCGCCCGGTGCGCCGTGGACCTGGCCGGGAACCAGGCGACGCCATGACATTGCTCCAACCCCAGCCCATCCCAGCCCTCGCCGATCTCGGCCGGGTTCATTTCATAGCCGTCGGTGGCGCGGGCATGAGCGGGGTCGCCAGCGCCTACCTGGCCAAAGGCCTTCACGTCTCCGGGTGCGACCAATCCGACTCCGAGGCCATGGCCGAGTTGGCCCGCCAGGGGGCCGAGGTCTGGATCGGCCATGATCCCCATCACCTCGCCACTGCTGACAGTGTCGTTGTCTCCACCGCCATCCGGGCGGATAACCCCGAAGTTGTCGAAGCACACCGTCTCGGACTGCCCGTCCTCCACCGCAGTGTGGCCCTGTCAGCCCTCATGGAGGGGTACGAGGTGGTCTCGGTCGCCGGGACCCACGGAAAAACCACAACAACCGCCATGTGCGTGGCCGGGTTGCAGGCAGCGGGGGAGGACCCTTCCTACGTGGTCGGGGGCACCCTGGTCGGCACCCAAACCGGCTCACACATCGGCCTGGGCCCCCGGTTCCTCGTCGAGGCTGACGAGTCTGACGGTTCTTTCCGCCAGTATCCGACCAGGATTGTCGTCATCACCAGCGTGGACGTCGACCATCTCGACAATTGGGGCGACCCCCGCTCCTATGCCCAAGGCTTCGACGACTTCGCGTCAGCCGAGTCGGTCGCCCTGGTCATCGTCGACGCCGACAACCCCGGGGCCCGATCCCTGGGCCAGTCCCTCGTCACCCGTGGACGGCCCGTCATGACCTACGGCCAATCAGAGACATCCGACGTACGGCTGACCGACATCGTGCTGGACGGCGGCACCAGCCAGGCGGTGGTGACCTATCAAGACTGGTCTGCCACACTGACAATCAACCTTCCTGGACTCCACAACCTTCACAACGCCTGTGCAGCCTTGTGCCTGGGCTTGGCCATCGGCGCGGATAGCCACGGATTCCTCACCGGCCTGGCCGGGTTCCGTGGGACGGCTCGCCGATTCCAACGCTTGGGTCAGTCACACCAGATCCTGGTGGTCGACGACTATGCCCATCACCCGACCGAGGTCGCCGCCACCGTGGATGCCGCGCGTCTTGTCGCTGGCAAGGGTCGTGTCATCATTTGCTTCCAGCCCCACCTGTTCTCTCGAACACTTCAGTTCGCCGACGCTTTCGGAGCCGTGCTGGCCGGGGCGGACGAGGTCGTCGTGGTGGACATCTATCCAGCCAGAGAAGATCCCATTCCCGGTGTCACGGGCGCATTGGTCGCCCAGGCCGTGGCCGCCCACTCAGGCCACGTGACCTACGTGCCCCTGCTCGATGACGCCGTTGACGCCGTCGTAGGCCTGGCCCGGCCCGGTGATGTGGTCTTGACCGTGGGGGCGGGGTCGGTGACGAACCTCGGCCCCCAGATTCTCGCCAGTTTGGAGGCACGTGAACCCAAAGCTGGCACTGCTGTGCTCGAACCGCCCGTGCCGGCAGACCAGGAGGATTGATGGCTGCACGCGAACACCCGTCTGCTGTGTCCGACGCCACATCGGTCATCCAAGCGCGCCACCGCAACGAGATCCGCCGCCGTGCGATTCGTATCGGTGTTGTCGTTGTGATTGTCGTCCTCGTCCTGGGCGGGGCCTGGGCGGCCTGGTTCTCACCCTGGTTCACCGCCCGGTCCGTCCAGGTCACGGGCAATTCCCAAGCCAGCACCGACCAGATCACCCAGGCCGCCGCCGTCCCCATCGGCACCCCCCTGGTGAGGGTGGATGTCTCTGCCGTCCGCGACCGGGTGACGGCGATCCCAGCCGTCGCCAGTGCCAAGATCACCCGCGAAATATCGGGTGTCATCCGGATCGCCGTGACCGAGCGAACAGCGGTCTATGCCATCCAGGGCAACAACCAGGCATTGCTCGTGGACAGCAATGGTCTGGCCTACCTGGTCACCGACGCCGTGCCCGACGCCCTGCCCGTCGTGACGCTGCCCTGGGCTGACGTGGGGACCTCCACCCGCCTGATGTCGGACGCCGCCGTGATCGTACAAGCCCTCCCGGATTCTGTTCGATCCCAAATGGTCTCCCTGGGAGCCCAAACTCCCGACACGTTCACAATTGCCTTGACAAACGGAGCTCAGATTCTGTGGGGCAGTTCGGACAACTCCGATCTGAAAGCCCAGGTCATCAGTGGACTGCTCAACGTCAAAGCAACCTATTATGACGTCAGTTCCCCTAGTCACCCCGCAACCAAGTGATCGAGACGCCTCTGTCGAAACCCCAAACAGTCATCAAAATCCCCACACTGGCGTGACACGGATTTAGAAACCTCAAGGACCCCTCGGCATGTCGGGTGGAAGTCTGAACCAGAGGTTGAGGGTACGGCGAGTCGCGCGCGTGGTTCTGGAAGTATCGGTTCTCGTCTCGTAGCCTGGCACACAGCGGACATTCGATATTGAGATGAGGGCGACCCGTGGCGAACGCATCGCAGAATTATTTAGCTGTCATCAAAGTTGTTGGCGTCGGCGGTGGCGGTGTGAATTCTGTCAACCGCATGATTGAAGAAGAGTTACGAGGTGTCGAATTCATCGCCGTCAACACTGACGCTCAAGCACTTCTGATGTCGGACGCAGATGTCAAGCTGGATATCGGACGAAACCTGACCCGGGGACTGGGTGCCGGCGCCGACCCCGAGAAGGGCCGTCAGGCGGCTGAGGACCACGCTGAAGATATCGAAGAAGCCCTCAAGGGCGCAGACATGGTCTTCGTGGCCGCCGGTGAGGGTGGTGGCACCGGTACCGGTGGCGCCCCCGTGGTGGCGCGTATCGCTCGCTCCCTCGGTGCCCTGACCGTGGGCGTGGTGACCAGGCCGTTCAGCTTCGAGGGCCGCAGCCGGGCCGTACGAGCCGACGAGGGGATCACGTCCCTCCGCGACGAGGTCGACACTCTGATCGTCATCCCCAATGACAAACTCCTCCAGATGGCCGACGCCCAGGTGTCCATGCTGGACGCCTTCAAACAAGCCGACCAGGTCCTGATGCAAGGCGTGGCCGGTATCTCCGATTTGATCACCACCCCGGGAACAGTCAACGTCGACTTCGCCGATGTGAAAGCGGTCATGTCCAACACCGGTTCTGCCCTGATGGGCATCGGATCGGCCCGCGGGGAGAACCGCGCCCGGGTGGCCGCGGAAATGGCTATTTCCTCGCCTCTGCTGGAATCCAGCATCGATGGCGCCAAGGGTGTCCTGCTGTCTATCGCAGCCGGATCGGATCTGCTCTTGCATGAAGTCTCGGCGGCGGCCAATCTGATCCAGGAGTCCGCGGCCGAAGACGCCAATATCATTTGGGGCACGGTGATCGACGACGCGCTGGGAGACGAGGTACGGGTGACGGTCATCGCCGCCGGCTTCGACTCGGCCCCGCACAGAATTCGGCCGTACACTTCCACTGCGCGCCCCACCTACCCGCCGCCCGCATCGGGGGAACCCTCTGAGCCCACTCCGGCGCCAGCCCCCCGGCCTTCAGTGCTCGACCCCACACCGCGTGAGCCTGCTCCGCGTCCGCCTCGCCGGCGTTCCGATGACGAAGGCGGTATCGAGCTCCCCGACTTCTTCCGATGACCTTCGCCACGTGGATCGCGCCCGACGCCAATGCAGGGGTCGGCGTCGCGTTCACGGATCGGTTCGGCGGTCGCAGCCTTGCCCCGTACGATTCCTGGAACCTGGGCCGTCGTGGCCTGGATGACCAGGTGGACGACAACTTCACCATCCTGCAGACGGCGCTGGGGTGCGATCACATCGCTATCAGCGCCCAGGTCCACGGAACCCAGGTCGAGCGCGTGGACGCGCGTTACCCGTTTCTGGGGACCGGGACCAGTGGTGAGCCCCAGGCAGACGGGCTGATCACCTGTGATCCGGGTGTGGCTCTGGTCACGCGGGTGGCCGATTGCGTCCCGGTCCTCTTGGCGGATCCTGCCGCCGGGGTGATCGCCGCTGCCCATGCCGGCCGGGTTGGATTGTTGGCCGGTGTGATCCAAGAAACAGTACGGGCGATGCACGCGTGTGGCGCCCAGACGATTCAGGCCTGGATCGGCCCGCATATCTGCGTGTCGTGTTACGAAGTTCCCACCGCCATGGCCCGCGACGCGTGGGAGATCCTGCCCGCCACCCGGGGTGTGTCCCGCCAGGGCAGCGAGGCCATCGACCTGGGTGAAGGAGCCGCCGCGGTCCTTCAGGGCGAGCGAGTCCGGGTCACGCGCTGCGATCCGTGCACTTCCTGCGATCCGCGCTTCTTCTCCCACCGCCGGGACCACGGGAGCACGGGGCGCCAAGCAGGCGTGATATGGCGTGAAAACCGGGCCGGGCCCGCGTGTTGCTAGCCCAGGCTCGTTGCTGTCTGCTGTAGCCTCGCAGTAGACATGTACTGAGGAGGTGGTATGTCTGGTCGGCTGAGCAAGGTCACAGCTTTCTTTCTGGGTTCCAGCCCACAAGCTGAAGATGATGACTTCGAGTCCGAGTTGACGGATCCCCGCGATGATGAACCAACAGACATCGTTGATATCGAGGCTGTGAGGCCGGTAGTTGCCGAGAGGGTGGTGGAACGGGCTCGCCCGGTTCGCCCAAGCTCTGTGACCTCCTTGGACCAGCACCGCCGTTCCTCAGCACGCAGTCTTGCCATCAGCCAGATTCTCCATGTGCGCCCGTACTCCTTCTCCGAAGCCGCCAGGATCGGGGAGAGTTTCAAGGACGGTGTGCCCGTCATCCTCAATCTGTCGACCACCGACGAGAAGCAGGCCCAGAAGCTGATCGACTTCGCCTCGGGCATGGCTTTCGTCACCGACGGCAAACTTGAGAGGATCACACCCAGGGTGTTCATCCTCATTCCCTCGACGGTTGTGCTGACCCAAACCGACAAGGATCAAATCGCCGAAGCCCACCGCTTGGCCGAGTGACTTGAGTAGACCCCGAATCCACCGATCCATGGCTGCTACGCGACCAGGTGGACGCACGCTGGCTCGTCGGTCGGCGCTCAACAGACGTCCAGTCGGGCTTCACGCCACCGGCCGACCCATCGCACCGGCACAGTGTCGCTCGCGACGCCAGCAATCGGTGGATTCGGGTAGACTCGAAAGTACGACATTGTGGATCGGCTACCCCAGTGCATCGAGTCTAGTGTGGTTTTTTGACTGCGAGGTCTCATGGTAATCGTTGGCTGGGTCCTGACCGGACTGTTGCTGGCCTATGAATGGGTCCTGATTTGCCGGGCCGTTTTATCGTGGATCCAGGTTTTCAACCCACGCTGGACCCCCCATGGACTCTTGCTGGTTGTCTTCGAGGCGATCTATACGATCACGGATCCGCCCCTTCGCTTCCTGCGAAAGTTCATGAGACCCTTGAGACTCGGCAACATACAGGTGGACATGGCATTCATGCTATTGTTTATCCTTGTCATCCTGTGTTTACGGGTAGTACAGTGGGTGTTCGTCTAAGGTGGAGAGTGGTGCGATGGTTGAGGCTCGGCATGCCGGATTGAGCATTTGCTTGCACTGCGGTAGCCTAGCCATACTCATCAATTTCTCAGGAAATGGTTACTCCGCCACGCTGAAAGGGCTAATGTCATGACAATGACTCTTGACGAGGTGCGCAAGACAAGATTCCATATGTCTCGACGCAACGGTTATGAGGTCACAGATGTC
>WRFP01000089.1 GCA_009778725.1 Propionibacteriaceae bacterium | reverse complement strand
TGAATCCACCGATCCATTGCTACTCCGCAACCCCAGATGGGCGCCCTGGCCCCATCGCCAACGCTCTACAGACGTCCAGTCTGCCCTCGCGTTGTCGCCGTGCCCAGTGCACCCATCTGGTGCTGCTCGCTACGCAAGCGATCGGTGGATTCAGGATTATCATGGAGACCACCAATGAGGACCAGTTCGTACTCAGATCCACTTAAAAAGCAGGAGATGTGGTCTCACAGTTCCCCGGCAACGATCCACTTCAGCCGGACGCGTACCCCACAAGGAAGGATGACTAGGTCATGACGAATACTCAACAGCTCCAAGTCGGCGATAAGACGTACACGTATTATCCCGTCGCCGAACTGTCCGCCCGGTTGCCCCTGACGATCGCTATCGTCGCGGAGAACCTGATGCGCAATGGAGCCGACCAAGCCCAGATCGAGGCCTTGTCAGCCTGGTCTCCGGCCTCTGACCCCGATCAGGAGATCGAGTTCTCACCGGCCCGGGTCGTCATGCAGGACTTCACGGGTGTGCCGTGCGTGGTGGACCTGGCCACGATCCGCGAAGCCGTCCAAGCTTTGGGTGGCGATCCCGACCTGGTCAATCCACGGGTGCCCACCGAATTGGTGATCGACCACTCGGTCATCGCGGAGGAGTTCGGCTCGCCCGCAGCCTTCGGGCGCAACGTCGACATCGAATTCCAGCGCAACCAGGAGCGCTATCAGTTCCTCAAATGGGGACAACAATCCTTCGGCAACTTCGCCGTTGTGCCTCCGGACATGGGCATCGTCCACCAGGTCAACATCGAGCACCTGGCCCGGGTCGTCATGACCGACGGGACGCTGGCCTACCCGGACACCTGCGTGGGCACAGACTCCCACACGACCATGATCAACGGCCTGGGTGTTCTGGGCTGGGGGGTCGGTGGCATCGAAGCCGAGGCCGCCATGCTCGGACAGCCGACCTCGATGACCCTGCCGGTCGTCGTGGGCGTGGAGCTGACCGGCCAACTGAGGCCGGGTGTGACCTCCACCGACCTGGTCTTGATGATCGCCGAGCGTTTCCGCAAACACGGAGTCGTGGCCAAGTTCGTCGAATTCTATGGCGACGCGGTGGCCCAGCTCTCGGTCGAAACCAGGGCGACCATCTCCAATATGAGTCCCGAGTACGGCTCGACTGCCTGCCTGTTCCCGGTCGACCAGCGTACCCTCGACTTCTTGCGGATGACCGGGCGCGCACCCGCCCAGATCGAACTGGTCGAGGCCTATACCAAGGCCCAGGGCCTGTGGGGCGATCCAGCCCGGCGGGTGGTCTATTCCGAAAACCTGCACATCGACTTGTCGGAAGCCACCAGTTCGATCGCCGGGCCCAAGCGGCCCCAGGACCGCATCGACCTGCGCCAGTCCCAACAGGCTTTCCGCCAGGCGCTGGGAGATGCCGTGCCGAGCGTCGACTCACCCCTGGGTGAGTTGAAGTCGGGCCTGGTGGCCGTGGCTGCCATCACCAGTTGCACCAACACCTCCAACCCGCGCGTCATGGTAGCTGCCGGCCTGGTCGCCAAGAAGGCCGTCGAGGCTGGGCTGAGCGTCAAGCCCTGGGTCAAAACGACCATTTCTCCCGGCTCCCAGGTGGTCACCGACTATCTGGACAAGGCTGGGCTGACGCCGTCCCTGGAGGCTCTGGGCTTCTACCTGGTCGGCTACGGCTGCGTCACCTGCATCGGCAACACCGGTCCGGTCGTCCCGGAAGTCAAGGCGGCGGTCGACCAGGGGGTGGTGGCCACGGCAGTACTCAGCGGCAACCGTAATTTCGAGGGACGTATTTCTCCCGAGGTACGGATGAACTACCTGGCCAGCCCGCCGTTGGTGGTCGCCTACGCCCTGGCGGGAACCATGGACATTGACATGGCTACTGAGCCTCTGGGAACCGGAAAGGATGGACAACCGGTCTTCCTGAAGGACGTGTGGCCGGATGAGGACGAACTGACAGCCGCCGTCAACGCGAGTGTGGATGCGAGCATGTTCTCGAAACGGTACGCCGAGGTTTTCGCCGGCACGCCGCGCTGGCAAGGGTTGTCCAGCCCGATGACCCGCCAGTACGCCTGGCCCGAGTCCACCTACATCCGCCGGGCGCCGTACTTCGACTCGATGAAGGTGGCCCCGGTTGGGGTGGGCGATATCTCCGCTGCCAGAATCCTGCTCATGCTGGGCGATTCGGTGACCACCGATCACATCTCGCCAGCCGGTTCGATCAAGCCGGACAGCCCGGCAGGGCGCTACCTGAGTTCTTTGGGGGTTGCGGTGCCCGACTTCAACTCCTATGGGTCCCGGCGGGGCAACCACGAAGTCATGGTACGCGGCACCTTCGCCAATATTCGTTTGCGCAACCTGATGATCCCCGGCACAGAAGGTGGTTTCACCAAGGACTTCACCAAGGCCGACGCCCCGGTGGTGTCCGTGTACGACGCCGCCGAAGCCTACGCCAGGCAGGCCACCCCGCTGGTGGTCGTCGCCGGCAAGGAGTACGGATCCGGATCGAGCCGCGACTGGGCTGCCAAAGGTGCGGCCTTGTTGGGGGTACGGGCGGTCCTCGCCATGAGCTACGAGCGGATCCACCGGTCCAACCTGGTCGGCATGGGTATCCTGCCCCTGCAATTCCTGGACGGCGAATCGGCTGAGACCTGGGGGCTGACCGGAGATGAGACCATCCAGATCGAAGGCCTGACCGGTCAGGAAGACAAACTTCCGCGTACTGTCGATGTCGTGGTCGGCTCGACGCGCCACACCGTGGTGTTGAGGGTCGACACGGCCACCGAAGAACGCTACATCCGTCACGGCGGTGTTCTGCCTTATCAGGCGAGGGTCCTGGCAGGAGTCGCATGAAACTGAGAGTGGGTGAGACCCCGTGGGGAGCCGCGAGGTTCACGTACTCCTACCTGGCCGCCGTGCTGGCGGCACTGGTGTCAGGCGTGCTGGCGGTGATCGTCTATCCCGTGGTGAAGGTCACGCCCGTCTGCAACGCTGATCAGTTCGGATACTGCCTTCCCATCGTCACCGCCCTGGTCACAGTGGTCATCTTCTTCCTGTTGTTGTTCCTTGTGGCCTATGTCCTGCGGCTGGGGTGGCAGTGGGCGGCGTGGTTCGTCGCCCTCACCCTGGTCCTGGTCGAGCTGGTGGTTCAATCCAGCAATCTGAGCGTGATCTGGATCTCGATGGTGATCCCGGCTGCGGCCTCGGCCCTCAGCTTCGAACGTCCTGACAAGCAGACACCCCGGTGGATGGTCCTCGCCAGGATCGTGGCCTTGGCCGTGGTTGTCGTGCAATTCGTGATCTGGCTGATCGTGCTGATCGCTTCTCCGTAGGAGTAATCATGCACTCGAATACACCGGTCGCGCGGAGCCGCCGGTGCAGTCGTTTTTTTCCAGAACAACCCACCAGGGACAATCCAAACAGTCGCCGATATCAAGGTGGGGTGGTCTAGACTGGCACAGTGCCTGAACTTTCAGAACTGACGTCACCGGAGGACCTCACACAGTTGTCGGAGGCGGAACTGGATGACCTTGGCGCGCAAATCAGGCAGTTCCTGATCGAAAAAGTCTCTGCCACCGGCGGGCACCTGGGGCCCAACCTCGGGGTCGTCGAAGTAACCATGGCTATCCACCGGGTTTTTCAGTCTCCCTTCGATCCGATCTTGTACGACACCGGGCATATTTCGTACGTCCACAAGATCCTGACAGGACGCCAGGACAGGTTCGACACCCTACGTCAGGCCGGCGGTCTGTCCGGGTACCCCAACCGGGCGGAGTCCAAACACGACTGGGTGGAGAATTCCCATGCCTCCTCAGCGCTGTCGTGGGGGACGGGGATCGCGGAGGCTTTCCGGCTCCAGGGCAACCCCCACTGGGTGGTGGTGGTCGTGGGCGACGGGGCCCTGACCGGCGGCATGGCCTGGGAGGCACTGAACAACATCGCTGTGCAGAAGGACCTGCGCATGGTGATCGTCGTCAACGACAATGGACGTTCCTACACCCCGACTGTGGGCGGTTTGGCGGAGCACCTGGCAGGTTTTCGTACTGACCGGCGCTATGACGCGACCCTGGACGTAGTGAAATCGGTGGTGCAGAAGGCGCCCTTGGTCGGCAAACCCGCGTATGACGTGCTGCATGGCGTCAAAGCCGGCTTGAAAGACATCTTGGCTCCGCAGGGGTTGTTCGCCGATCTCGGCCTGAAGTATCTGGGACCGGTTGCCGGCCACGACCGGGTCGCCGTCGAGAAAGCCCTGACCCGGGCCAAAGGGTATGAGGGACCCGTCATCGTCCACTGCCTGACCCAGAAGGGGTACGGTTTTTCGGCCGCCGAACAGAATGACGAGGACCGTTTCCACGCGGTCGACGGTTTCAACCTGGAGACCGGGCAGGCCCAACACGAAACCACGGGCACGACCTTCACCAACGTTTTCGCCGACGAGATCGCCCGACTGGCGGATCAGGATCCCGATCTGGTCGCCGTCAGTGCCGCCATGATCAACCCCGTGGGGCTGGGACCGATGGCTGCCGCCCACCCCGACCGGGTTTTCGATGTCGGCATCGCCGAACAGCATGCGGTGGTCAGCGCCGCCGGGATGGCCATGGCCGGGCTGCATCCGGTGGTCGCCATCTACGCCACCTTCATGAACCGGGGTTTCGATCAGGTGCTGATGGATGTGGGCCTGCATTCCATGCCGGTGACCTTCGTCCTCGACCGCGCCGGGATCACCGGGCCGGACGGAGCCACTCACCACGGAATCTGGGACCTGTCAGTCCTTGCCGACGTTCCCGGGATCCGTGTCGCCGCGCCCCGAGATGAGCCCACCTTGCGCAGTGTCCTCGGCGAAGCAGTTGCGCAGCGGGAGCACCCCACAGTCGTCCGCTTCCCCAAGGGGGAGGTGCCCGACCCCCTGCCCGCTGTACGTCAGACAGCGTCGGTCGACATCTTGGTCGACGATCCGGCACCGGTCGTCGCGATCATCGGGTACGGTCCGATGGCCCAGGTGGCGGTCCAGGCGGCCACCGCGCTGCACGAGCAGGGGATCGCCGCCGCGGCCTTCGATCCGGTCTGGGCCTTGCCGGTGACACCGGAGTTGATCGCGTTGACCTCAGCGTGCCAGGTGGTCGTCACGATTGAGGACGGCATCGAGGCCGGGGGAGTCGGGGAGAAGGTCGAGGTCGCACTGGTCGACGCCAGAAGCCACGCCACGGTGGTTCGGTGTGCGATTCCCACCCGGTTCATTCCCCATGGGTCTCGGGCATCGATCCTGGCCGGCCTGGGTTTCACAGCGCCAGACATCATCGAAAAAGTACGGGCGGCGCTAGGAGCCCAGTACTGGTCAGCAGGTTCCTAAAACCTCTGCTATCACAGGGACGGTCAGTTCGCGCTGCCAGGGCCGTACTGACAGTTCAGCCAGTTGGTGGTCGACACTGGCGTCATCGACGCCGTGCGGTTCCCACAACAGGGTCCGCAACGCCTGCGGAGCGATCAGGTTCTCCACCGGGAGGTGGTGGGATTCGGCCAGGGCCACGACCGCCGGGCGCACGACCTCCCAGCGTTTGGCCGCCTGGGGATTCTTGCGCAGCCAGACATTGGACGAAGGCGGGTCATGACGGGGCGCCTTGGTCGGTGGGAGATCGTCCAAGGACATCGCTTTGACCGTACTGACCGCGTTCACGAACAGATCCAAGTACGCAGGGTCGACCCGGTGCCTCCAATCGGTGCGCATGCGGGCCAGCAGCGAGGCTGGGATCTGGTCGTCTGGAACCCGGGCGGCCAGGGCGCTGATGGCCCGGTCGTTGACGATCCGGTGTGGGGCCAGATCAGTGGTTTCGGCGATGTCTTCTCTGATCAGGCACATCTGACGGACCACCGCCAGCCCACGGCGGGTGTGGACCATGTGAATGTTCGCAGTTCTCCGCCACGGGTCCTGCCTCGGTTCGGCCGCCGGGGTGGTCAGGACGTGGTCGAACTCCTGGCGGGCCCAGTCCAGTTTTTCGGCCGCGACCAGTTCCTCCTCCAAGGCACCGGCCAACTCGATCAGATACTCCACGTCAGCGGCCGCATAGGACAACCAGTCTGCTGGAAGGGGCCGTTCGGACCAGTCGGAATTGGCGTGATCCTTGGCCAGGACGACGCCCAGCACGTCGGCCACCAGGGGACCCAAACCCACCTTGTCCCGGCCCAGGAGCCGGGCCGACAACTCGGTGTCGAACAGCCGCTGGGGATTCAGACCGCACAGGCGCAAGGAGGGCAAGTCCTGGCTGGCGGCGTGGAGAATCCATTCCTTGTTCAGCAAGGCCAGGTCCAGGTCGGCGAAACATTCAGGGCTGATGCCGATCGGGTCGACCAGGAGGATCCCGGTGGCCGATGTTTTGAATTGGAGCAGGTAGGCCCGTTGCGAGTAGCGGAATCCGCACGCCCGCTCGGTGTCGACGGCCAGGCGACCAGTGGTCGCGGCCAAGGCCGGTACAACGGCTTGAAGGGCCTGGTCGGTCGCGATGACCTCGGGCGGTTCCACCACAGTTACCTGGACGGTTTCGCCGCTCATCGGGATACGGCCGTCCTGATGGCGAGGGGGATGACCGTGTCGTCCGCGGGAGGGATGCCGGCGATGTCGCACAGGAGGGTCTGCCAGGCCTGGAGGTGGACGCTCAAGGTGTTGTCCGTGTCGAGTTCTGGCGTCCACGAAGCACGGATCTCGATTTGCGAACTGGATTCCTCGCGCTGCTTGGAGCCGAACGGCGTTGATGAGGTGGTGGTGATCGTCCCAGACTCATGACCGTAGCGCGCGCCTCTGGTGTTGAGAGCTTCGATCAGCCAGGACCAGCCCACATCGGCCAAGAATGGGTCGTGGACCATCTCGGCGGTGACGTCGGCTTGCGCGAAGGTCACGCAGCGGAATTCTCCTCCCCACGCGTCGTTGCCGTGGGGGTCATGGAGCAGGATCAACCGTCCAGAACCGACATCCAGGGAGTCGACGACGATTTCAGCGTCGATGGCGGCCGCATAAGGGGCGATGTGAGTCGGTGGTTCGAGTTCCGAGATCTGGATCCGGTGATCCCATTGGAAAGAGCTGAGATCATGCACAGCGGAAGCGAAGGGGAGTGGAAGTATTCCGATGTGGTGTGCTGTGGTCACCTCCTCACCTTAGCCAGGCACACAAGGGGCGCGATGACGGCACGCCGTACTGAGCGTGATACACCTGTGGGACGGGTGACCACCGAGGAAACGACGGTGGCACAATGAAGACTTATGGCGAACAAGCAATCTCACTCTACTGATGGCAACGACCTGCGCTCGCTCCTGCGGGCACCGGCCCAGGTCTCGATGGCCGACCTCGATCCCGGGGCGACTCCGGGTTTCCCAGGCAAGAGCAAGGCAGATGTTGTCGATCTGACGGCGGAATTGGCACCCACGCTGTCCGATTGGCAGGAGAAGCTCTACGCGGAGAACAAGGAGCCCGACACCGCCCAGCGCAGTATCCTGGTCGTCCTGCAAGGCCTGGACACCTCGGGCAAGGGGGGCATCCTGCGTCATGTCTTCGGCCTGGTCGATCCCCAGGGCCTGAAAATTCATGCCTTCAAACAACCCACCCCAGAAGAGTTGTCGCATGATTTCTTGTGGCGCATTCGCCAGCAGTTGCCACCCCGGGGCATGATCGGCATCTTCGACAGGTCCCAGTACGAGGATGTCCTGGTCGTCCGGGTCAATGAACTGGTCGAACCCGCGGTCTGGCAACAACGCTTCGACGCGATCAACGAGTTCGAGGCGTCCTTGGCGGCATCGGGAACCACCATCATTAAGTGCTTCTTGAATATGAGTCCTGACGAGCAGAAACGCCGTCTGCTGGAACGCCTGGAGAACCCGGCGAAGTACTGGAAATACTCCCACGGCGATGTTGAAGTTCGCAGCCGCTGGGACGATTACATGGTGGCCTACCAGGATGTCCTCAACCGCTGCAACACCGATGTGGCCCCCTGGTACGTGGTCCCCTCAGATCGCAAGTGGTACCGCAACTGGGCGGTGGCCACCCTGCTCCTGGAGCACCTGGAGGACATGAGCCCCCAATGGCCCCATGCTGAGTTCGTCGTCGAAGATGAGATCGTCGCAGTAAAGAACTCTTTGCCCAACCACTGATTCGCTGATTCACTGATTCAGGCAGGTCTGTCCTACTGGATGAGACATCGGTACCGTCTCGCTTGTGGGGCTGCCTTGTCAGTGTGGATCTGGCAGTCACCTTGGTCCTTAGCCCGAATCCACCGATCCATTGCTGCTGCGCGGCCCTGTGGAGGCACGCTGGCTCGTCGGGCGTCGCTCCACAGACGTCCGGTCTGCCTTCACGCCACCCGCCGACCCATCGCACCCCCACAGTGTCGCTCGCGACGCAAGCGATCGGTGGATTCGGGCTTCGTCCCATAGTGGATCCGGGTGCCACTGATAGCGCGGTGAT
The DNA here is from genome assembly GCA_009778725.1 of Propionibacteriaceae bacterium. Taxonomy (GTDB): domain Bacteria; phylum Actinomycetota; class Actinomycetes; order Propionibacteriales; family Propionibacteriaceae; genus WQYJ01. The sequence goes on along the minus strand of WRFP01000089.1, from coordinate 707 downwards.
AGTTTTTTGCGAAGCGAGACGTTCTGACGGCGGTAGTTGCTGTGCGATGGACCTTGTCAGCACGCTCCTAGTAGTCAGATGGGACTTGAGTCCCATCCGGGCACCGGGTGTTGGTGATAGCGCGGTGATAGTCTTTTTGGGGAAGGGAGACCTGGTTCTGACGACCAGCAATGAGCATGGGGGGTTTCGCGATGGTGCGGCGTTTGGTGCCGGTGGTGGCTGTTATCGCGAGTGTGGTCTTGGTGGTTGGTTTTGCGGTGTCTTCTACTGGTAATTCGGTTCAGCGTCCTGATTTGAATAATTCGGGGATTTGGGCGTCGAGTGATGCGTCGGGGTGGTTCGGCCGGTTCAATAAAGCGGCGACGTCGATGGAAGTTGCCATGGCTCCCGGACAGACGTCTTCAAGTATTGTCGATGTCTTTCAGGATGGTGCGACGGTCGTGGGGATGGATGGGAAGGCGGGCACGTTGGTGTCGGTCGGTACTCAAACGGGCACGGTCGATTATGACAATGCCATCACCCTGCCTGCGAAGAGTCAGGTGGACCTGCGGGGTGGTGCGCTGGCTGTTTTGGATGTTGCCAGAGGGAAGTTGTGGGCGATGGCGACTCATGGGTCGGCGGGGTACTTGAACCTGGCTGCGGTGGATTCGAAGGCGACTCCGGTGGCTGATTTGGGTGGTGGTCCGGCGTCGGTGTCGGTGGGTTCT
>WRFP01000088.1 GCA_009778725.1 Propionibacteriaceae bacterium | reverse complement strand
GAAGGGGACCCACGAAGTCGACCTGATCGTCGAACGTGAGGATGCCAGAATCCTGCCCATCGAAGTCAAACTGGCCCCCACAGTCCAAGACAGCGATGTGGAACACCTGCACTGGCTGTCGAAATCCCTCCCCGATGACGTCCTCGACGCCGTCGTCCTCACCACCGGAAAAGCAGCCTACCGCCGTCCCGACGGTATCGCTGTCATTCCCCTGGCACTGCTGGGCCCGTGAATGCCGTGTGGTTGGGGCGTGCTCGTCATGCGTGGGGAGTCGCACTTCGAGTGGGGGAAGCCGAGGAGAAGACAGCGGATGGATAGACTTGGCAAGATGAATGTCTCACGGGTCTCCGTCATAGCGCTCGTTGGTGTGTTTTTCCTTGCGGGATGCACATCAACTGCTCCTGTCGGCGCGCCGAGTTCCGCAAGTGAACCCGCCTTGGGTGCGATTGCCACGATCACGTCTCCGGATCAGATCACGTTGCCGATTGACGCGTACCTGCCTGATGTGGATCAAAGCGTGTCGTTGATGCTGGTCGGCCAGGATCTTGTCAACTCATGCATCACGTCGCAGGGCAGTGACGCGACCATCCACCTAGGGATCGCCAGTACGGACGGTGGCACGCTCGGGGCGTTCCAACCTGCCACAGTCGACAACTTGACAACCTTCATGTCGCGAGTCCGTGCTGAGGACAAGACCTATGCCCCGTTGTGGGGTTTCTTCAACCCGGACACAGTGGCCCAGTACGGTTACGCCCGCTCGCCCGGTAACACCACTCTCGTGGGTTCCGGCGGAGTGAGTCAGGCGTATCCCTCGGGTGATCCGGTTGCGACTTCCTGTCGGGACAAGGCGAATTCTGTGGCGCCGGGTGGCCAATCCATGGGACCGATCGTGGTGGAAGAGTTGCCCGATCAAGGTCCGCCCGTACCGACCAATGACTCTCGTTACGTGGCCGTCGCGCAGACGTGGTCGGCGTGCATGGCGAAGAACGGGTTCAACTACGCCACACCGCAGGACGCGATCGCCGCCAACTATCAACCGAGGACCGATGCGGAGAAGGCGACAGCGAAGGCGGTGGCTGTCTTAGATGTCCAGTGCAAACTCGACACGAACCTGGTCGGGGTCGCCGTGGCGATTGAATCGGCCTACGAGCAGCAGTACATCGATTCCCACCAGGATGAGTTGGCGAAGTTCCAGACCCAAATCGCCGATTACCTCGCTGGTCGCGTGACCATCCAGTCAGTGTCCCCCTCCCCAGGTGGTGGTTCGAGCTAGGAGTCTGCTGCCGTTGTACAACTGTCTAACGCAAGTTCAGCAGCGGAGGTATCGCCGACATCGCACTGGCACTCTTGAGCCCGTGAATGCCGTTCAGACAACGCAAGTCACTTCGGTCTGTGGTGATGGTGTCGTGCATGTTTCCGGTGTCGGTGGCAGGCGGATTGTCGAAGTGGTATCAAGTTGACAAATCTTATATCCATACGGTATCGTAATATCACGGTGAGAGCTAGAAAACCTCTTTTATATTGGCTTTCTCTCTCTCTCCTCCCCAGGGACAAGTACCTCTTGTTCCGAAACTCTCTTCGACGGGAAGTCCGTCGATCAAGCATTCAGGAGGATTAATATCATGACAATCAAGAAGAGAATCGCAGCTATGGCAGCCGCATTCATCATGGGAGCCGGGGCTATCGGAGTGATGGGCACAACTGAGGCGCAAGCTATCATTCGAGTGCCTGATGCCCAGTGCAACGGTCGCACCGATCTTTTTACTACATACTCGACGACTGGCAACACGTGTTGGGATCAAGTTGGAACAGCTGCAGTTGTGCTGGTGAAAGTGGCATCAGTGACAACTGGAGTTAAAACTGGAACCTATACTCTCCAGGGTTCCCCGGCCACCTCATTCACCCCCGGTCATGGAATTGGAATGACCAACTATCCCACGATAGTGAATATCACGATAACTAAGAACAACTTATGAAAAGGACAACATGGGCCTCAGTGATGGCCTGTGTCGTGATTGGAGGCGTATGTCTATCAGGATGTGCGCCTCCGTCCACGAACACTCCACCGACTCGAAGCGAGCCCGCTTTGGGTGCCATCGCCACGATCACATCTCCAGATCAAATCGTTTTTCCGACTGATGCATACATTCTCAGCACCGAGCAGAGCTTGGCCTTGGTTCTGGCAGAGAAAGCGATGCTGGACACGTGCATCCTTAACGATGGCGGGTCGACGCCAAGTAGGTATCAATTCATCGATGAATGGGGCTCAAGTAATCCGACACCGGTGAGTACGGCTGACGTGACCGCGTATATTGACAGTTTGCGAGGTGACCCCAAGCGGTACAACACCCTGTACGGCGTCTTTAGTCCATCGACGGTCACCATCTCCGGTTATGACAGATATCCAATTATTAGAGATGTTTCATGGTGGATAGGTACTGGCGATCCCATCATGGATTCGTGTGTCGCCCGTCTGAATTCGGTGAAACCCACTAGTCCTGAGTCGGGGTGGGTGTTCACGGATGCCGACCTTCCCGATGGCGGAGAACCGTGGCACGTTTCGGATAGCCGGATGGTGGCCGCCACGCAGAAGTGGTCAGAGTGCATGAATTCCAGCGGTTACCAGTACGCGTCACCGGTGGATGCGTGGATGGCTTATCCGCCGGTCATTCCGGGATCGCCGACACCGGCGTACGAGATGGACGAGCAGGCGCTGGCGCAAGCTGATATCCAGTGCAAGCTGCAGACCAACCTCGTTGGGATTGCTGTCGCTGTTCAGTCGGCGTATGAGCAGGAGTACGTCGATTCCCACCGTGACGCACTCGCACAGATGCAATCGCGTATCGCCGATTTCATTGCAGGCCGGGTCACACTGCCTGACAGTGTGCCGTCCACAGCGACACCCGGCATGGGTCAAAGCTGAGCCCAAGGCGGCGATCGTTCGTATCGGCTCCTTGGTCGTTGTACTACGGAACTGCGCAAGGACAGGTTTTCTCAGACGGTGGACAACGAATGATGAAATAAGTGTCACCACATAAAAGAGGGTGCCCCACATACACAGATGGGAAATAATGTCATTATGTCGGATTTGACTCCTCAGCGGGCGCGGGCTGTGATTCGGCGGCAGAGGGTTCTGCTGGTGATTCTGGTGGTGGCGCTGGTGGTGTGTGTGGCGGGCGTTGTGGCGGCCCGATATGTGAAATCACCGTCGCAGCAGGCGGCTGAGCAGTCTCCTCCGCCGGCGTCGGTGGTGACGTCTGAGGTGGTGTCCCAGGTGTTGACTCAGGCGGTGACAGTACGCGGGAGCGTGGACGTGTCCAGTTCACTGGATGTGGTGAATCGGCTCCAGGCCTCACCGGCGATTGTGACGCGGTTGCCGGTTGGTGTGGGCAGTCAGGTGGACACCGGTACGGTGATCGTTGAAATTTCGGGGCAACCGGTGTTCGTCATCGCGGGGGTTGTTCCGGCTTATCGGGACCTGGTTCCAGGCGCCAAGGGTACGGATGTGGAGCAGTTGCAACGTGGCTTGCAGGCCATGAATCTGCTGCGCACCACCACTGCGGGGACGTACGATTCGGCAACCGCCCAGGCCGTCGGGAAGCTCTTCACCGCAAACGGATATGCCGATCCGGGTGTCATGCCGTTGGGCACAGTGGTCTTCGTGCCCTCTCTTCCCGCGACTGTCGGTTCGGTCGCGGCACAGGTCGGCAGTGACGCGGGGAACACCGCCTTGATGACGTTGGACAGCGGCGATCCGGTGGTCCATGCGACGATTCCTGCCGGTCAGGAGTCAGGGGTGGCAGCCGGCCAGTCGGTGACGGTTCGTGATGAGGTGAATCGTCGTGATGGTGCGGGCACGGTGGATTCGGTTGGCCAGTTCGCTCCGCAGTCGACTGATTCTTCTGGCGTGCCCTCCGCTCCCGGTTTTCCGGTCACGGTGACGGTCACATCGGGTGTTGACGCGTCATGGGTGGGTGCTTCGGTGGCGGTGACGATCACGATGGCGTCGACTCCGGCGGAGGTGTTGTCCGTACCTGTTGCGGCGATCCAGACCACCCAGGACGGTCACACCTATGTCACGGTCAGTGCTGCCAGTGGCACCCATGATGTCCAGGTGACGACGGGCATGATCGCCCAGGGTGTGGTCGAGGTGACTGCCACGGCGGACGGCACCCTGCAGGCCGGTGATCAGGTCGTTGTCGGATGACCTCCTTCTCCAGTACGGATAGTGCGGGCCGTGCTCCTCGTCCCGCCCGTTGGTCAACCCCTGTCAGCCGAGAAGGGTTGCGCGCAGTGGGAGATCCTCTGGCTACCAGTACGCGGGGGAGTGACGCTGACCAGAACGGTTCTGCCAGAGCTGGTGAGGTTCCATCGGTCACCGACAGGCGTAGGGCGAACAGACGCCCGGTCCCGGGGAATATCCTGCCCGATGCTGACGAGATGACGTCTGCCGATGGTGACACGTCGTTGAGAAGGCCGGATGTCCCGCATTCCACTGACATCGGTTCACCGCTGGATGTCTGTTCGGATCCTGTGGTTCGCATGACCGGGATCACTCGTCGATTCCCGGGGCAGGTGGATGTTCTGGCCTTGGACGGGGTCGATGTCCAGATCGAACGCGGCGAGCATGTGGCGATCATGGGACCCTCGGGGTCGGGCAAATCGACATTGCTGAATATCATGGGTTTGCTGGATCGTCCCAGTCAGGGGGAGTACGTCCTGAATGACGATGATGCGGAGTCGATCAGGGAGGGGCGTCGTACTGCTCTGCGCGGTGCTGAGATCGGGTTCGTGTTCCAGGATTTCTATCTGATGAATGCGCGTACTGCTGAGGAGAACGTGGCCTTGGGCCTGGTGTATGCCGGATATCGTGCGAGGACGCGCCGGATGGTGGCTCGCCGGATGCTCCAGGCTGTGGGACTGGGTCACCGTATTGATGCTCTCCCGGCCACGATGTCGGGTGGGGAGCGCCAGCGGGTGGCGATTGCCCGAGCCCTGGTCAACCATCCGTCGTTGTTGTTGTGCGACGAGCCGACGGGCAACCTGGATTCCCACACGTCGGCGCAGATCATGGACCTGTTGGCCGGTCTGCACAGTGAGGGTGTCAGTGTGGTGACGATCACCCACGATCCGACCGTCGCCGAAGGGGCCGGGCGGACGATCCAAATCTTGGACGGGAAGATCGTCGATGAGGGTACCACTGCGACCCGTCCTTCCAGCCATGCCGTGTCGGAACCTGCTGTGTCAACCCCGGTCCTTCCCTCCGTGGACGAAACCCCCCATCGTCGCCGGGTCTGGGCCGCGGTTCTTGGGGAGGCTCTGGCGGGTCTGACCGCCCGGGTGTCCCGCACTGTCTTGACGATGGTTGGCACGGTCATTGGTGTCGGTGCGATCGTGGCGATTCTGGGTTTGACGGCGACTGCGGCTGGTCAGATCGACACGTCGTTCAATCTTCTCCAAGCGACCCAGGTGTCAGTCAATGACGCCGGTGCCTTGTCCCCGGGTGGGTTTGTGAACTCTTTCCCTGACGACGCGGTCCAGCGGGTGTCGCGTCTCAACGGCGTCGAAGCCGCAGGAGTGTTGTCTCCTGCTCCGAATGCGTCCAATATTGTCGCCACTGCTGCGACCCTGCAAACCAGTACGACCTCGCTGCCCGTGTACGGGGCCACGGCGGGTCTGTTCGACGCGATCCAGGCGACCTGGTCCCAGGGTTCAGTGTTCACTGACTTCGAGCAGGATCACCAGGTGCCGGTCGTGGTCGTGGGTTCGTCGGCCGCTCAGCGGATGGGTGTGTCGCGCACCGGAACAGTGGTCTTCATTGATGGTTTTCCGTACGAGGTCGTGGGCATCTTCGACTCTGTCTCGACCCGCAGCGAGCTTGTGACCAGCCTGATCATGCCGCTGACGACTCTGCGCGAACGGTACGGCGACCCGACCGATTTCCAGCGGGCGTCCATGCAGATTCGTACCCGTCTGGGCGCGGCCGGGCAGGTCGCCTCGGAAGTGCCCCACGCCTTGCGTCCCGACGCGACCAACCTGCTCGCCGTGATCCCCCCACCGGATCCGCCGAAGATGCAGTCGGTCATCTCCCAGTCCATGAGCACGCTGTTCGTTGTTCTGGCCGGGGTGACCCTGCTGATCGGTATCGCCGCGATCGCCAACACGACCCTGGTCGCGGTCATGGAGCGTACCGGTGAGATCGGCTTGCGGCGCGCCATCGGCGCCTCGGGACGTCATATCATGGTCCAATTCCTCGTCGAGACGGTCATTGGTGGTCTGATCGCCGGTCTGATCGGCGCCTCTGCGGGGGTGATCTGCGTCCTCGCGACCGCGGTGTCGCTGACCTGGACTGCTATCGTCGACCCCTGGGTCATCGGTCTGGGTCCCCTCATCGGCGCTGCCGCGGGCCTGATCGCAGGCATCTTCCCCGCCTGGAAAGCCGGACGCATCTCACCGATCACCGCCCTGCGCCGGTGACGACAGGGTGGCCGTATCAACATGGCCGCCGAATCGTACTTCCACCCCCACCGCCGTCCCATTCCCCGGTTTCCACGGATCATTCCGTACACCGCTGCCGTCGGCATTGGGTGATAAACTGGCACTCTTGGACCACGAGTGCCAGCCCAAGCAGGAGGTGACGATGCTCGATGACCGCAAATTGGCCGTACTGAGGGCCATCGTCACAGACTATGTTCGTTCCCGTGAACCTGTCGGGTCACGCGCCATCGTCGAGCGCTACCACCTGGATGTCAGTTCAGCCACAGTCCGCAACGACATGGCCGCCCTGGAGGAGGAGGGGTACATCGCCCAGCCGCACACCTCCGCCGGGCGCATCCCCACTGACAAGGGCTATCGCTTCTTCGTGGACCGGTTGGCCGCCATGAAACCCCTGACCAACGCCGAGAAGCGGGCGATCACGATCTTTCTCACCGGCGCGGTCGGCATCGACGACATCATGACGCGCACAGTCCGCCTGCTGGCCCAGGTCACCTCCCAGGTGGCCATCATGGCGTACCCCACGATGAGCACAGCGGTGGTCCGGCGAGTCGACATCGTCCCCCTGACCGCCTCGCGCGGCCTGCTGATCGTCGTCAACTCAATCGGTAAGGTCGCCCAGCGTTACATCGACCTCGGCGACACCGGCGAGGAAGCCCTGGCCACCCTGCGCGACCGGCTCAATCACGCCCTGGTGGGCCTGGGACCGCGCCGAGCCGCAGAAGTCTTGGCCGATTTTCACGAGTCGGTGGCTCCCGAAGTACGCGGGATCACCCTCGGCGTGGTGGCTTCCGCCCTCGACATCCTGGCCAGCGATGAGCCGACGAAGATCGTCATGGCGGGGATCAACAACCTGTCGCAGTTCTCCGACGAGTTCGAGACCTCCATCCGTCCGGTCCTGGACACCCTGGAGGAGCAGATGGTCTTGCTCAAGCTCCTGGGCGAGGCGTCTGGCGAAGTCACCGTCCACATCGGACAGGAGAACGAGCACGCGAACCTGTCGTCGGCCTCGGTGGTCGCCACGGGGTACGGCGTGGACGACACGTGGGCCGGGCTGGGTATCGTCGGCCCCACGAGAATGGACTACCCCTCGACGATGGCCTCCGTACGTGCTGTCGCCCGCTATGTCAGCCGGATTCTGGCCGAAGGATGAAATGACAACTGACTATTATTCAGTTCTTGGTGTGCCCCGAGATGCCTCCGAGGAGGACATCAAGAAGGCGTACCGCAAGCTGGCCATGAAATACCATCCCGACGTAGCCACCGAGACCGGGTCGGCGGACAAGTTCAAGCAGATCGGCGAGGCGTACGAAGTCTTGTCCGATCCCCAGAAGCGCAACCTCTACGACCGTGGCGGCGACCCCATGTCGGGCGGATTCTCCGGCTTCGGCAACTTCGGGCAGAGTTTCGACTTCACCACGATCGTCGACGCCATGTTCGGCGGTTCGATGGGGTCGCGAGGTCCCCGGTCGAGGGTGGCCCGTGGGCAAGACCGGCTCGAACGGCTCTCGCTGGCCCTGGTCGACGCGGCTTTCGGTGTGACACGCGACCTGACGATCCAGTCACTGGTGGTGTGCGCGTCGTGCTCGGGGTCGGGGACAGCCGACGGCACCAAGCCCATCACCTGCCGGACCTGTCAGGGCCGCGGTGAGATCACCCAGGTCCAGCGCTCCTTCATCGGGGACATCCGTACCTCCTCCCCCTGCCCGCAGTGCCGGGGGTACGGCACCATCATCGAGCATCCGTGCCCGGACTGCTACGGCGAGGGGCGCATCCGCTCCAAGCGGACCGTCAGCGTCAAGGTCCCCGCCGGTGTGACGACGGGAAACCGGATCCGGCTGGAGTCCCAGGGCGACATCGGCACCGGCGGAGGCCCGGCGGGCGACCTCTATATAGAACTGTCCGTGACCGACCACGACATCTTCACCCGGCGCGGTGACGACCTGGACACCACGCTGAAGGTCCCGATGACCTCGGCCGCCCTCGGGACCGACATCCAGCTGTCGACCATCGACGCCGAACGCGAGGACGGCGACCCTGACGACGCCCAGGTGACCGTCACCCTGACTGCCGGAACGCAGACCGGGTCGCGCATCATCGTGCGCGGCAAGGGGGTTCCCCGGTTGCGCGGGCGTGGCCGCGGCGACATGGTGATCACCGTGGTCGTCGTCACGCCGACTGTCCTCGACGACACTCAGCGCGAATTGTTGACCCTGTTGGCCAAGGCCCGCGGTGAAGACCGTACTCCCGAACCGGTCTTGTCCCGCGCGTCCGATGCGCCGACGGTGCAAACCGAAGACGGGAAGTCCCACGCCGGCTTCTTCGGCAAGATTAAAGAGGCATTTTCGTGAGTGATGGCTTCTTCGTCGCCGGACTCGCCGCCGATGTCGCGGCCGGTGATCGCGTGATCGTCACTGATCAGGAGGCCTTCCACGCGTCGGTGGTGCGCCGGCTGACCCTGGGCGAACAGGTCACCGTCACCGACGGCATGGGCCGGGGGATTCAGGGCCTTGTGGTGACGTCGACCCGGAACCAGGTCGAGGTCGAGGTCACGTCCGTGCTGCCCAATCACCGGATTCATGGTGGGTCACAGTCGCCCAGGCCATCCCCAAGGCTGGCCGGGGAGAGCTGGCCGTCGACCTGATGACCGAGGTCGGCGTCGACGAGATCCTCCCGTGGGGCGCCGCGCGTTCCCAGGT
>WRFP01000087.1 GCA_009778725.1 Propionibacteriaceae bacterium | reverse complement strand
CGTGGGAAAGACCGCCACCGACAGATTCGGGCGTGTGAGTTGTGGTTGCTATCCGAGTTCGCGTGGATTGATCCAGGTGACGGAAGGGAACCGTGCGAAATCAGAGTCGAAGGAACAAACGCCCACACCGTACTCAATAGCCAGGGCAGCAAGATGGGCATCAGTCACAAGGTTTCCACGCAGATCACCGTCGGTCAGGAGTTTCTCCAGAATAATGGCGTGGTTGGGACCTGGTTCAGGAATCCATGCCTGTCTGGCGGCCAGCCAGTCCGAGACGAAACCGAACGCTTGTCCTGGTGTCAGTGGAGTAGCCGTTGCTCGCGGATGCGTACTGATCCGTTGGAATGCAAGCAGTGATGCCCATGGGAAGCCGACGCGGGAAGAGCCGTTGAGAGCACCCTCCAACCATTGTTTTGCCGACGAGTGGAACTGAGCGTGGGAGTCAACGCAGTAAAGCAAGACATTCGCATCGATGATCATGTGTGGTCAACTCCATCGAGAAGGTCAAGTGCTTCGGCGACATTGCTCACGTCAACACGCAAACCCAGATCCACTGTTCGTTGGACGAAAGTGGCTGGGGGATCAGGTCTGCGTTCGAGCCCGTTCCTGGCAAGGCTATTGATCGCGTCGGACAAACTGATGTGGTGAGCCTGTTGAAGGCGCTCAACCTCAGCCTTGATGTCCGGGTCCAAGCGTACGGTCGTTCTCATGTTTTCAGTCTAACATCAAAGGTGCAGGAATTATGCATCAATGATGCAGATTGCGCTCTCCGTACGCACTGAACGCAAAACGTCGCTACTCAGCAGTGCGAGCAACCCTGACTGCTGACAGGTGGATTGGACCACACTTGACCACGTCTGGCACTGCACTGGATTCACCTTACAATGGACGTGGTCTCAGACCCACCGGATTGTGGGAATCCAAACGAGAAACGGCACCGATCATGTTTGAAGTAACACCCCTCATGTATGTGGTCATCGTCGTACTCGCCGGATTCATTACCGGTCAGGCCCTCGGTTTCATCAGTCGCCGCGGTTATGCCCGACATTGGCAGGTCCGGCTAGTCCTCATACTGGTGCTTCTCCTTCTGGTCGCCTTGTTCGCCGTCCTACACGTGCCTCAACTGCCAGCCATAGCACTGTCCTTGTGTTTCGGCTTCATCTTCCCCTCTATCATCGGGGTACGTCAGGTGCTTGTGGAACGACGTAATTCTCTTCGAACCAAGAAACGAATATTTCGATGGTGATGGAATCCGGTGGAAGACCGTCTCAACGGGGTTGTGCCAGTGACTGCTGGAGTGTTCCCTGGTTCACGTTGGTGTGAGTCCGGGGGACTGGGGTGGCCCATGGGGGTGGGCTTTTCTCCTGTCGTTAGTGTCTGAAGAGTGTGACCAGTGTCCAGGGTAGTGGTATCTGCTTCGTGGGTAAAGAGGACCAGAGTTCCGGTGTTGTAACTGGTCAGCGGGCGTGCCTGCCCTCGTGGTCATTGACCGGGATGATCCATCGCGGTGAAGCGGACAGGGTGGGCCAGTGGACGCACTTGGGGGGTTGTGACACTGTCGGGCAGAACATGTCCTGCGTACTGTCACGGAAACAACACCAGTTATAGTGAGACTTCCAATGACAATGAACAAGAATATGAACGATGACAGTAATTGTTGTGCGCCGTTCGGGGTTTACCGGGTGCGGCGTGTTGTGCGTACTGCCAAGAAGACAACACCAGCCACAATGAGGGCTCCTGCGACGTTGAGGGAGACGACGAGGACAGTGGTGGCCAGGCGCTGGCCAGGCTGGCCGGTAACAGTAATAACGACACTTCCAGAGAAGTCCATGGTGTTGGCGGGGGATTCGGTGCTGGATTGAGGAGCAGCAGAGGGATGGATGGCACCGATGTCATTCGCCGTGGGATCGGTCGTCCAGGAGAGGGTGACAGATCCTGAAACGGGGTACGTGACTGTTCCGTCGTCGGGGTGGATGGTGGCTTTTCCGGTTGTGACGCTCCAGATGATCGGATGGGGGTCGTTGCTGGCTTTGAGGATGGTGGGCAGCGGGACAGTACCAGTGAGTGCCGTCGCCTGGGTGGCGGAACAGTGTGACTGTTGTCCAGACTAGTGGTCTGTGTGACATGGGGAAATGGGACCAAAGTCCCGGTGGGTTGGCATTTCTGGTGGCAACGCGTGTCACGGCGGCCAGCGTCGATCATGCCGAAGTGTACTGGAGCGGGCCAGGGATGTCAGTCTTCAGCCGTTCACTGGGTTCGAATGAGTCGTCACCAATGACGATCGGACATCCGTTGATGAACTGGCGCAAATCGTTCTCGATCAGGGTGCCCAGGTTGACACTCAAACGGGCCGTATGGCGGCGGGCAGCCTCCTTGATGTCAGCAACAAGGAGAATAGTTAGTGTGGCCGAATTGCTCACACATCACATGTAACACCAGGCGAGTGCTCTCCGAAAGGGATGGCGCAGACTCCGTTGCTGTGGCCATCACACACGCAAGAGTTCGAAAGCCGGGTTGTCTTGCAAACTGGCCAGTGCCTTCATCCCTGGGGTTTCGCAATGCCTGATGTACTCCCAGTTGCCGATCAAGTGGAGTCTACGTTTGGCTCTGGTCAAGGCCACATTGAGGATCTTGCTCGCACTGCGACCGGCCTCGTTGCCATGGATGTCGGCCCTGGAGATCCATCGGGGTTGGCCGTCTTGCATGAGGTCGACGATCACCGTGTCGAACTCACGCCCTTGAAAACGATGGGCTGTCCCTGCTTCCACGCTGAATCCACGCTTGTCGAACATGACTTTCGCCCTGTCTGCTTGGGCAGCGTACGGCGTCACGAAGCCGATTGAACCGGCGTCGCTTCCAGGGATGATCTCCATGGCAATACCCGCCGTTGTGTCGCATTGCCAGCTTCCATTGACTTTCCGGAAACCGACATCGGGCAGGTTCGACGTGTCGTGAAAACTGATGACGATACCGGCCCCTGCTGACTGCGCCGATTGGAGCAAACCGTCATAGCAGAAGGCGTTGATGGCATCGGCGATGATCGGAGGAAAACGATACTGCAGTCGCAATGGGAAACAATGAGGATGTGCTTCGGCTGAGGCCCGGTCCACGATCCCGGACAGTTCGAAGATGTCCTTCTTCTGCCAGTTCGCAACTATTCTTTCATCTTCGGTGGTCGGATCCTCAGCGTCTGCGACAGGTGCGTTTTGAAGGAAGTCTCCAACCAAGGCGCACGTACTTTCCGCCTTACTTGCAGTAAAAAACACCTTGGCCGCCTCCGCACTGGCAACTTCATCCACGATCACCACGTCGAACCGCCGCTGCAACAGTTCTTGCGAGAACATCAGCGAGTCAAGCGTGGTGGCAATCACAGGCGCTTCTTGTAGAAGCCGTTTTTTTGTCTTCCGATATTCGTCCTCCAGCTTCGCGCGTTCTTCTGAAATCGCTTTCTGTTCCTCGTTCAGGATCTTGACTCGGGCCTCCAACTCATCCCACTCCCGAATTAACGCCAATGAACCGTTTCGTTCCGCTTCCACCAGTCGCTGATGGAAGGCAGCAGGATCACCTACCACTGCTCGCAGCGACTCATATTCATGATCGAGTTGGCCGAGATGATCCTGAATGCCCTGTTGCCGCGATTGACTCTCCTCCAGTCGACTATGAACCCGGCCAACCTTGATCGATGTCTCGTACAACAGATCGTATTGAGCCTTGAGTGTCTGTATTTCTGCGCCAGCGGCGGACATGTTCTCCTGAGCCCTGGTCAAGCTATGTTGCCTCGTGTCCAGTACTTGTCGCAGGTTCTTGCATTGCTCCTCCAGTACGGTCATGGCCTTGCGTCTGGATGCCCGTACCCAAGGCAGTGCACTGGGTTGGGCCAGGGATGTCATATGAGAACTGGCCTCTTGGAGCATGGTGGCTGTTTCATTCACTTCTTCGGCGGCTTGGTGCTCTCGCCCGGCCCATATCTCCGCTTGCTGGCGTTTGGCGGACAGGGCACTGAATGCATCACCAGTTTGCTGGTCGATGTTTGCGTACTGCTCAATCTTTTGCTGGCAATCACGCGTGAGCTGCTCGCAACTGTGGAATTCATCCCTTGCCCGTTGTTGTTCTGCAGACTTGGCGATGAGCTGATCGTACTCGACACGATGCTTGTCGAGTTGCCGGATTCCGTTGTCATCGAGATCCATGGCGTGAACCTGATCACGAATGTCGTTTTCTCTCGCTCTGTCAGCATGGTGCCTGTTGTCTGCCTCCTTGGCATCGATCTGAGCAAGCCGATCTGCCAGATTCACCATCACCGCCGCAGCTTTGTCATCGGTCAAGAATTCATGGTCGAGTACGTCGCGGCTGAGTCGTTCCGGATCACTGGATGGTTTCTTCCGTACGACCCGCCCAGGCTTGAGCAGTCCCAGGTCGTACCGCTGGTCGATCGACACGAGACTCATCAAGGCATTGTCCACCGCAACATTGGTGTGTGATGTCAGCAAGACGGAACGGCCATGATCCAGTGCATCCTTGATCGCACTGGCGATGACTGTGGTCTTCCCGGTACCAGGCGGACCCCAGACGAAGTGGCCGCCAGGAGTTGTCATTGCTCCGAGAGCCTTCCTTTGGTCCGCATTCAACGCTTGGTTTTCCGGCAGGTACGTCGGGGAGACTTCCTGCACGTCACTGCTGAGGGAAGACCACAAGTCTGCGGCTTGAGGACCTTGGTCAATGTCAGCCAGCGCGTCCGCCCAGAGCCGGGCCAACTGCTCCTGACTGTCCGTCTGAAACACTCTCAGACTGTGCTCACTGTGCCCCAGCCGGCACAACACGTTGTCCGGAATTCCCAAGTAGAGCTTCTTGCCTTTTCTGCTCTGATATTCCAACATCATCCGGTTGGCGAGTACGTCAGGGTCGAGATCCTTGTCAACTGCGAAGAAGAACTGGCTGTCGAGCAAGTGGAAACCGGCGCCAATGTCGCAAAAAAGAGCTTCGAACCCAGGCTTCCACAGAAAGGTCGTCCCCGGTGTGGCGACCACCTCACGACCCGCAACGTGGTCGCAGGCATATCTCCAGGCCGCCTCAGCTGCCGCCACCGCCAGTTCATGTTTTTCTTTCCATGTCGCATGACCGCGGTCAATGTCGGACGATTTCGGTTGGGTCACGGCTGTTCCTCCCTGTCCACGAGAGCCTGGTGCAAATGATATCGGGTACTCCTGAGGATCGGTGGAATCTATGGTGAGTCGGGCCGCCTCACCGGTTCGCACATGGCAATGCAGTGTTCAGTCAGCCGTTACCTTGAGTTGGTGGGGGCGTTATTTCTCTTGGTTAGCATGACATCGTCTTTGCGACATTGTCGATTTGATTGAAAGGAATTCGTATGAAGCATCAAAGACTTGTGTCTTCGTTTTTCGTTGTCACACTGGGTTTATCCATAGCTGGCGTGAGTGCCTTGTCGCCAGTGGCAGCGAGTGCTGCCATGTCTGGGTCGCTGGATGTGAACTATCTGACGTTGGCTGTCGGATCTGATGCATCCCAACTGACTGTCTCGTGGCAGTCTGCGGCCAAGATTGCGGCTCCCGCGGTGCGTGTCTGGACCGGTGACCAGCAGGCAGTCCAGTTTGTCGGGACGAGTACGGACTCGGTCTCGTCGGTCAGTTCGTTGTATTCCAACCACGTCACACTCACCGGTCTTGCCGCTGACACCACGTACACGTATCAGGTCGGGGATGGGAACGGAAACTGGAGCGTGACGCACACGACGACCACCGGAAACCCTGACGCGTACAGCTATGTTGTGGTCGGTGATCCTCAGATCGGCGCTTCAGGGAATGTCGCCTCGGATACAGCATCGTGGGTCAACACCATGAATGTCATCCAGTCGAATTTCCCGAATGTCAGTTTCACGGTGGGTACAGGCGATCAAATCGATTCGGCCACGTCGTTGGCGCAGCAAGACGGGTTTTTCAGTCCTGCTCAGATGACGTCACTTCCGTTCAACTCGGCGATGGGTAATCATGAGGGCAACAATGCTGGTCCTCGGTCATTCTTCAACCCGCCCAATTCCGATGGTGTGCAGGATTACTGGTATCGGTACGGCGACACGTTGTACATGGTGTGGAACTGCAATCAGGGCACCCCGGACACAATGAAAGCTTTCCTGCAAGACGCGATTGACCAGAATCCGGATGCCACGTGGAGGGTGCTCGATTTCCATTTCGACGTCTATGGCCAGGGCAGTTCTCATGCCTTGTCAGATGGTAAAGCCTATCGGGATCAGTACGTCAGTGTGATCGATCAGTTCGGCATTGATGTGGTGTTCAACGGTCACGATCACTCGTACTCCCGTTCCTATCCGGTGACCTACTCAGGCAGTGCCGACACCTCCAACACTGGCATCGTCCACCCTGAGACCTTCGATGCCAACGGTGCGTCGGTCAACCCGACCGGGACAGTGTACTTCACCCTGGATTCTGCCTCGGGTTCGAAGTATTACTCCTTGGTTGCCCAGCAGCCGTACACCGCGATGATGGCTCAGTCCGACCGTCCGCAATTCACGGTTGTCACCATGACGGCCACCAGTTTCACGGCCACCACCTATCAGATAGAAACAACCAACACGTTGACTCAGGTCGATACCTACACCATCGTGAAACCCGTCACGGTTGTTTCCGCCACCCCCGCGGCGTCTGTGACGCAACTTGCGGGTAATACAAATGACTTGACGATCACGATCACCGAGCAACTGTCCAACGGCAAGACCAACACGATGTCTTCGGTGTTCTCCATCGCCAAGAATTCAGCCAGTACGTATACCGTGGGACCGTACTCGGTCTACGTCGACACCAAGGGCAACACTCAAATCCGCGACTGCCACGTTGTCTAACCCTGTAGAGGCGTCACTATGTCAAGGGACTGTGTAAGCGTGACCAGACCCCGTACACGAGGCCTGATCAACTCCACGGTGGCACGGCACAAGACAACCCGATAATCAAATACTCATTGTTTTCCAATATGAACTGCACATGGTGCGTTGGGTCGCCCAACCGTGGCCCAACTCTCCATTGTGCTCCTCACACTGCCTCACTCAAGCAGTCCAGAAGCACATTGCTAGAATGGCTAAAATATTAACCAAAAAGGACTACGATATGGCTACTGCAACCTTGAGTATCAAGACCGATCCAGCAACCAAGGCGCTCATCAAGCGCGCAGCTGACAATGTGGGTCTGTCCCTGAATGCGTTTGTACTGATGACGGCGAAGAATGCCGCAAAATCAGCCCAGATCGTGATCGACAACGACATGGAGGACGATGAGCATTACCTCCAGTTGATCGAAGAAGCCGAGGCGAATAACACCAAGCACCCCGCCACACAATCCTGGGAAGAACTCAAGACTGACTATGGCCTATAGAATTGTCGTCACCCACGGCTTTGAGAAATCCCTCAAGAAAATCGGGCAAGCCAACGCGGTCGTAGTGATGAAGTGGATCGTCAAGAACCTTGAGGGTACCGCCCATCCGCGACTTCACGGCAAGCGGCTGAGGTACACCCTGAAACAATATTGGCGCTACCGTATCGGTGCTTTTCGTCTGCTCGCGCAGATCGTTGATGACCAACTCATCCTGGAACTGATGACAGTCGCACATTGGCACGAGACTTAGACGAGGTGAAAACCTAGTGTTCGGTGGTCGTTGCGGGTCGTCTGTCATGATGCCCCTTGTCCTTCGTCATACCTCTTCGCCGGTTCAGCCTTAGTTGTGGCTCGCTGAGATCGTCGCATCTGTTCGGTCATGTTAATTATCTGCTTTCGCGTCCGGTCATCCAGTACGAGTTGAAATATGGGTAGACGAGCCATGGCATCCTCGAATGCCTGCCGAAACTTCTCGGTGTCCAGTGTTGGGATGTGGGCAAGGCTGTCTCTAAACGTCTGCATCGCCTGTGCCACAGCTTCTGGATCGATCCCTCTGAGATACTCCTCGGCTACCCTCTTCGCCAGTGGTGTTGACGACACAGCCTTCGCCAGTGAATCAACGTCTCGGTGGGCCAGCCTCTCAAGCTCAGCCAAGAGAGCGCCACCGTCGCCGCGTTCGAAGCCATTTCGGCCAGCCAGTGGGGAGAGCAGTTCGGCGAGCTTGACCGAGTCCAGAGCCTCGGTATCGGACAGCACCCCCGTGACGAGTGAGAGGTCTAGTCGTGCTTCCACGAGGTCGGCGATGGTCTGTTCCGGTGTGGTCACAGGAAGGCCTTCGCGCCTGGTCAGGGCGTCCGGAGGTAGCGGCCTGACGCGGAATGTCAGTTCCGTGCGTTGAGTCTGGCGTCGTTTCGAGACAGTGAACTCGTACGGCTCGGGTACCAGGTCCCCCAGACCGAGCAGGTACGAGGCGGTCGCTCCGGACACAGCGGCATCCAGAGGTTTATCTGAGAGACGTTCGAGGGCGGTACGTCGGGGATCGACTGACAACCAGGCTGCTTTCAGACTGTCATATCGGTCCGATGGGGCCCCCGTGTCGCGGTAGATGCCGTATGCGATGCGTTCGAGGTGGCCGTCCTCAGCCAGGCGGGACAGTTGAAGCCGCGTGATGCCGCGTACGACAGCCTGGGCGGTCGTCACCATGCCCCACTGAGAGGCGGTGAGGTCGCCCAGTACTTTAAGTGCATGCATGGACTTCATGCTTGAAGTGTATCATTATAAATGCTACATCCCAAGCATTTACAGCCTAATGGTGATGTATCACCGCTTGTCGTCCTCGCACTTAGCCCGAATGCACCGATTGCTGGCGTCGCGAGCGACACTGTGGGGGTGCGATGGGTCGGCGGGTGGCGTGAGGGCAGACTGGACGTCTGTAGAGCGACGCCCGACGAGCCAGCGTGCCTCCACAGGGCCGCGCAGCAGCCATGAATCGGTGGATTCGGGCTTAGCCCGAATCCACGACAATGTCGCGAGTGTTTCCGTAGGTCTTGATTCAACGGATGACCGATGCACCTGCAGTCGAGTGACACGACCTCGTTCACAATTCCCGTCAGGAGAGCTTTGTGTTGAGCAGTGTTTGAGTAAGCCGCCTATGGTGCTCCTCGCGAGTTCTCATTCGAATCCGCTCGTCAACAGGCTCAATCGGTTCGGGAAGGCAAGCGAGCTTTCATTCCTCTTGCCTCAATCGCCTGTGCCCAAGGGGGGAGTCGAACCCCCATGTCCTTTCGGGACGGTCGATTTTGAGTCGACTGCGTCTGCCATTCCGCCACTTGGGCCTGCGTTTCGTACCACTTCGATCCAGACCGCACTGT
>WRFP01000086.1 GCA_009778725.1 Propionibacteriaceae bacterium | reverse complement strand
GATCGCCACCGAGGCCGAGTTCTTCTCCTTCGGCACCAACGATCTGACCCAGATGACCTTCGGGTTCTCCCGTGACGACGCCGGGAAGTTCCTCGACGCGTACTACGAACGCAAGATTTACGAAAACGATCCGTTCGCACGGCTGGACCAGACCGGCGTCGGCAAGCTCGTTGAAATGTCGGTTCAGTTGGGCCGCGCGACACGCCCCACCTTGAAACTCGGCATTTGCGGCGAGCACGGCGGCGATCCGGCATCGGTCGAATTCTGCCACCGTACTGGGTTGGACTACGTCTCCTGCTCGCCGTTCCGCGTGCCCATCGCACGTTTGGCGGCGGCACAGGCGGCATTGCGCTGATTAGGAGCCTGACAGGACGGCTTGTATTTCTCACAGCATGTGGCCCGGGGGTTTCCCCCGGGCCATTGTGCATGTTTCGTACTCTTGGGTCTACTTGTCTTCGAAGACGACGGACATCCGCCAGAAGGCGGCGCCCAGGAGCAGGACCGACCACAGGATGAGGGTGACGGCGACCAGCCAGGGACTCCAGGTGACATTGCCGATCCTGACGATGGCACCCAGGGCGTACTGGACATTTCCAGAAGTCACCGGGGACAGATTGCTCAGTGTCGACGTCAGCATCGGGTCCCGGATGAGGGATGCGGATTCGGCGAAGGGGAGGACCCTGAGGGCGCCCAGCCCGCGCGGGAAGGCGAAGGTGAAGGTCAGGAAACCCGTGACTGCACCCATGGTGAAGCTGTGGGCCCCGAAGGTTCCCTGCGAGGTCACGAAGGTGATGGCCAGGGCATTGAGCGCGGTGAAGAACAGAGCCGCCAGCAGAATTCCGCCGAGGACCCGTGCCCACAGCACGAAAGTCAGCACCGGTTGCCCGACCATCAAGGCCCACAGTTGTCCGATGACGACCACGAGCAGCGATGTGACGAAGGAGACCACCACGGCAGTGAGAATGTAGCCCACGGCCAGTTCCGACCACCTGGTTCCCGAGACCTTGTGCAGATCCATGCGGTCGGTGTGCCGGTCGGACAAGAAGACGACCAGTACGGCGGCGGTCGAGGTGAAGGCGGACATGATCGCCACCGACGAGTATGCCCAGGCGACGCAGACGGCATGGGTGTCGGCTGAGGACATGCCGGGGATCAGTTCGAGGATCAGTTGGGTGATCCGGGCGTTGTAGAAGACCGGGAAGAGAATCCCCAGAATGATCGGCGCGGCGGCTGCGAACAACCACGCTGTTCTATTGTGCGTAAAGACGGTGAGGTTGCGTCTGAACAGTGCCAGGATTCTGCTCACCGTACTCAAGAAGTTCATTCGTCCTCGCTCTTGTCGCCTCGGCGATTGCGCGCCGCCGCGATGCGCTTCTCCACCGCGAGTTGGATCCGCGCCTGCTTGGCCATCTCCTCGTCGACGGGACGCCTCAATTCGTCGGTGAGGGCTGCCTCACGCCGGAAGAAATGTGTCTTTTCAGGATCGCCTGTTCCGACGAATGGCAGCCGTTCGCTCGGGAACAACTCGTCGAAGGACGGCAGAGCCGGGGGCTTGACGGCATCCTTCAGCAACCGGGACATCACGAACAACCGGTCCTGTGACTCGCCGGTGGCGGCGCCGCCCGCCGGTGAGGCCGAGGGCAGGGATCCTGGATCGCGTGAGCCACGATGGCGGCCGAACAGCGGATCGTCGATACCGCCGGTGCGGAAGGGCCATCTGTCTTCGCCATAGGAATACTCCGGCGTGGGTGCGCTCGGTTCTGTGCTGAGCCTGCTTGGCAGGGGAGGCCACCTGTCCGACACCGGTTGAGAACGTTCTTCTTCACCGGGCATCGGCGGCCATCTGTGGGAAGTCACGGGGCGGTCCGGGCTCGAGGACTGAGCTTCCGCACGATCCAATCTGCTCGCCAGCGACCCCCAATTGGGCGCACCTGAAGAAATGTCGGAGCTCGATGAGAGACTATCGGACGATGGCGCGGGACGATCCAGACCCGGTGCCGACGAGTCAGAACTGGAGGTGGGATGATCCGAATAAGTTGCCGGACGGCCAGAACCCGGGGTAGGAGACTTCGAGCCGGTCGGAGCGTGGCCTGGGCTGGTCGCCGGACGTTCGGTGCGGCCCAGCCTGCTCGCCAGCGATCCCCAACTGTCCATGCCGGTGCGGAACTTGTCCTCCGCTGGACCGTCTGGACTCAAGGCCCGTGAAGCGGCCGGGGGCATGGCGTCCGCACCGGTGGTGGGCTGGGCCGTGGTGGGCTGGGCTGTGGGCCGGCCAGTGGAAGCGGGAGTATCCGCTGACGAGGCAGAACGGGCGGGTTCGCCAGGTCGTGACGTGCGCGGCGTTGAGGGTACTCGTGGCCAAGGTGTCGGGGGCACGGCCAAAGCGCGCACTGTGATCGACCTCAGGGCCGGACTGGCCGCTGCCGACGCCGGCGGGGTGGCCCGGGCTTCTGGAGTCCGGGTGGGCGTTTCCGGGTCCTGGGCAGGTGGGGCCTGGGTGGCCGGTTCCAGCCGTCGTGCCGGAGACTGAGCTGTGTGGTCCTGGGCCTCGTAGTCCTGACGAGCGGCATCCGCGGCCGCTGCCTGGAACATGGTGGTATAGGACTGGTAGCCGGACACTTGCGGAGGTTGCCACGGTGTGGCTTCCGGCGCCGGTACGGCAGATTGGGCTGCATTCGCTGTGGAAACCGGAGGCTGACCAGGTCTGGTTCCAGGGGTCTGGGCAGGAGATTGGCCCGGTCTGGTTCCGGGAGTCTGGGCAGGAGATTGGCCCGGTCTGGTTCCGGGAGTCTGGGCAGGAGATTGGCCCGGTCTCGTTCCGGGAGTCTGGGCAGGAGATTGACCCGGAGTTACGCCCGGAACCGGTCTTTGACCGGGTCTCCTGGCTGATGTCTGAGCAGGTGATTGACCCGGTCTCACCGCAGGTGTCACCATGGGAGGCTGGCCTGGCCTGATGCCGGAAGCCGGTGGAAGAACTCGCCCAGACCTGGTGGCAGGAGGGGAGGACGGTTCAGTCCCGGGGCTGGCTGTCGACCTTGCCGGTTGTCCAGAAGCGGGACGTCGTGCTGCGGGCTCGCGCATACCGGGCGGGATACTCGCGCCTGGTTTCGGCCTTCTGCGCAAACCGGGGGGCGGGCCACTCGCACCATCCTGGAGCCCTCCGCGCAGGCCTTCGGCCGGGTTGTTCACGCCCTCCAACGGGTCCACGTCTTCGGCTGGGCTGGTGTCTGGCTCGAGGGGACGCCGTGACTGCATCCGACGACCGGTGTCCGCGAATCTTCGGGCCCGGTTCCACTTCTCGCTGGTGACCGGTTCAGTTCTGTCCAATGGATCCTCCCACTGATCGCTTGACACGCCCTTGTCCGCGCTGGTTTCGCCATAGCGCATGCTCATGTCCCCATCCTGACCATTGCTCAGTGTTTGTCGTCCGTGGCCTCCTCCCCCATCGACCGCGAACTGTGATGTTTCGGTACCGACGGTTTGCCCGCCAGTAGCCATTCCCTCCCCAGTGGGATACACCCTACCCCCCCAGGGAATACTCCCGGCCTCGGCGGGGCCGGTGTCACCTGCGGGACGCAGGCCACCGGGGCCCACGACTGGAAGCCAGGTCTTCGGTAGCGGAGCAAAGTCATCCTCGTCCAGGGTGTCCTCCATGTCACTGGAATCTGGTTCGCCAGGCCAGTCCCGCCCAGCCTTGTCACCGGGAACATCATCCGACGGCGGGCCGGCGATCACATGGTTGTCAGTTGCCTCGGGCACCGCATCCGCGACCTGGTCGTACTGGGAATCTTCGGAACCGACCTCGGCGATCACCGGGCCGTTCCAGACCCACTGCTCCTGGGGGGGCTGTCCGGCCTCCTCGTCCCGGCCCTGGTCATCGGGAATCGGTTGCTCCACCCAGGACTTGAAAACATCTGCCAACGTTCCTTGCTGGAAGCTGAAGTCGGCCACCTTGTCCGACAGCAGAGAGAGCACGTCGCGGGCCATGCCGGACTCCAAGCTCCACGTCACCACCTGGTGGGCGTCGGGCTGGGGCATCTGGATCCCGCAGGCGTCCAGTTCCTCCCGGCAGGCCAGCGGATCGGCTAGTCGCAGGGTCAGCACCGAGTTTCCCCCGACCAGGGAGGCAGGACTGCCCTCGGCCACGATCCTCCCGCCGACGAGGATGGCCACCGTGTCGGCTTCCTCGGCCATGTCCGGCTGGTCAGTTGCAAGAAGGATTGTCGTACCCATTTCGCGCTGGTCGGCAATGAGTTTCCAGATCAGGGTCGAACTGGTGGGGTCGAGTCCCCTGACTGGCTCGTCCATGAGGAGCACCTGGGGACGGTGGATGACCGCCCGCGCAATATCAGTACGCCTTTGCTCACCGGGGGTCAGGCGGCTCAGTCGGCGATTGAGGACCTCGACCAGGTCCAGCCGGAAGGCCAATTCGTCCATCTCGGCGCCCCAGTCCTCGGCCGTCATCCCCATCAGGGAGGCGTGGAAAGCGATGTTTTGGCGTACTGTCAACTCCGGGTCGAGCCGGGTGGACTGGAAGACGACCCCGAGGTGACCAGCCAGATCCAAGGGCTCCCCCATGCGGCCGGTGATCGCGAAAGTTCCCGAATCCGGGATAGTGATCATCGACAGACACGAGATCACCGCCGACTTGCCCGAGCCCTCCGGGCCGAGGAGAACAAACAGTTCACCGTCGTCAACATGGAAACTGGTTCCACGCAGCGCGCGGACATCGCGATAGGACTTTCGGAGGTCGTTCACGACGATGGACACAGGGTCTCCCATACTTCCTTGGAGGGTCCTCAGACACTCGGATGCTCAGTGGTTAATGTTGTCTTCACCGACAGAGTAAGCCTATTCAAGCAAATTGGCCAGTTTAGCCCAAAATTACCCCCGAAACGGCCAACTGGTGGGATGGGAGACAGCAGGAAAACCCGCTGAAACTGCCCATTTGGGCCTTCTGACATCACCGTGGATTCTTATTAACACTGTGCATTAACACTGTAGATCCCTATCGCCACGACTATTACATTGACAGACATAGTACTGTGTGAGTAGAATCAGACAAGACCACTGCGAATGAGAGGACCAGTCATGCCAGACCCCATGATCTCGCCGGACCTACTGCGCGGAAACACGGACACCATGATCCTGAAGGTTTTGCTCGACTCGGACCACTACGGCTACGAGATCGTCAAGATACTGCGTGACCGCTCGGGCGGGGAACTGGAAATCAAAGAGGCCACCCTCTACTCCAGTCTCCGGCGCCTGGAGACGGAAGGCAATATCCGTTGGTACTGGGGAGATGAGACCCAGGGCGGGCGACGCAAGTATTACCAGATCACCGACCTGGGCCGGGCCACCTATACCTCCAACAAACAAAACTGGGAACACACCAAGAGGATCGTGGATCTCCTGATCTAGCGAACATCCACCGATGAAAGGACAATGATGGATAACAACGTGCCAGAGCGCATCGACGACTACCTCGATCAGGTCTTCGGGCCGTACGAGGACAGCCCCACTGCCTGTGAACTGAGAATAGAAATCCGTCATGACTTGCTGGAACGGCTGTCCGATCTGATCGGGCACGGGATCGGCGACGAAGTGGCCTACGCACAGGTCATCTCCTCGGTCGGCGACATCGACGCGATGGTCCGCGAACTGGCCGAGCAGGACCGGGCCGCCGACGCCGGTGCGGGTGGAACTGGTTGCGAGCCCGAAGGCCTGTCCCACACCCTTCCCGGCGGCGCGGCTGAGGGACAGGCCTGGGCATCGGATCAGCCCCAGGGCACCGGTACCGAAGCCACCGGTTCGAACATTCCTCGCGCCGCTTCGGCGGGATTCGGCTCTTCCAGTACGGATGCGCCCGGCGCCTCTTCGTCCGGTCCGGATTCCCCCGGCTCTGAGGCGCCCGGCACCGATTCCACTGGTCGCGACTCCACCGGCCGTACTGATGGCGAACCACCGTACACCGATTGGTCCGAGGCTATCGCGGACATGGTCGCCCAGGGTTTGGAACAGGCCCGCGACCAGATCAGCGGAGCCATGCGCCAGGTCGAAGACGCGCTCAACCAAGCCGGGATGCGCAACGACCGGTACCGCCACAACCATGCCCGCGACTGGGAACGCCGGTGGGCCCGCGACGAGCGGCGCAACCGGATGTCCTACGCGGCCTCCGACCTCAGGGGAGGAGATTTCCGCAACCAGAACCTGGCTGACAGTAGTTTCAACGCCTCCAGCATGCGCAATTCCAATTTCTGTGGATCCGTCTTGACCAGATGCACCTTCCGGGCCTCCGACCTGCGCAATTGCGACTTCTCCAATACCGATCTGACCGGCGGAAACCTCAATGCCTGTTCTTTACGGGGAGCCATCTTCGACCACACGAATCTCACTGACGCCTCGCTGTCGGCTTCGGACATGCGCTCGGTCAGGTTCGTCGGAGCCAGCCTGGCTGGAGCGCGGGCGGCCTATGCGGACTTGCGTCAAGCCGTGTTCAGCGACTGCGCCATGGACCAGGCAGACTTCTCCGGCGCGGACCTGCGCGATGCCCGTTTCGACGGACTGGCCCTGACCGGGGTCACCTTCGACCGGGCCAACCTGTCCGACACCAGTTTCCGGGGCTCGACCCTGCACAATGTCAGCTTCCACTTCATCTCCCGCAAGTCGGCGCAGTCGATCGTCTTCGAGGACACGGTCATGGATCAAGCCACCTACATGTCCCTGCGCGCCAGTGGCCACAATCCCCAGGGCGTACGTGTGGAGAGCTGACCGGAGCACACCTTCCACCAGTACGACCACGTGCGGGTTCACCCCAGCGCGAGTGCACGCGGTCGCTGCGAATGACCACCAGTACGACCACGCGCGGGGGTCACCAGCCGCTCAGCGCACCGCCAGCCAGTGTATTGCGCACACAGGCGCCGGATGAGGCACCTTTGTCAGAGGGCGCAAGTATGATGGCAGAGTGATAAGCCCGAATCCACCGATCGCTTGCGTCGCGAGCGACACTGTGCCGGTGCGCTGGGTCGGTGGATGCGGGATAAGGAAAGCCCGGACCAGCGCGTGGATCGTCCGGTGTCTGCTGGTCATCTGCGTCGCCCTCACCGCTGTCGGATGGGCCCCGGCGGCCCAGGCCGTCCAGTACCAGGCCACGGTCACCTTAACCGCCGTCACCACCGATGCCGCGGGTGTCACCTTGTCGGGCACAGTGCTCAACACCGGTACGGACGCGCTGTACAGGGCACAGGTGGTCCTGTGGCGCGACCGTACTCCCCTGACCACCCAAGACCAGCTCGACACAGCGCTTGCCACCGACCCGATGTCCGACACGGGCGACCGGATCAACCAGGACGGTTCGGTGACCGTCATCTGCTCGGGCACGAACACCTTCGCCTCGGGCGCGACCGCCGCTTTCACCGTCTCGGCCTCCTGGGCGGACCTGGGGCTGACCAGCGATGCGGTGTACCTCGTGGGGGTCCACGTGCGCGGCGCCGACGTCTCCTGGGGATCGCTGGTGACGATCGGACGCGGCAGAACCCTGGTCACTGTGGCCAACACCACCCAGGCCACGACCGCCACCGTCGTCATGCTGACCAGCGCCCCATCCTTGCTCCACGACAATGTCTTCGTGGACGACCACCTGGCCGACGAACTGTCGGGCCGGTTGTCCACCCTGCTCGCCCTGGCCCGCCAACCGGGCGCCTCGTGGGCGATCGACCCCGCCCTCTTCCATGAGATTTCCGTCATGGCCCAGGGTTACTCCGTCACCGATGGGACCACCTCAACCGAGGGGAAGGGCCAGGCCCAGGCAGCGGCCTGGCTGGCCGCCTTCAAGTCCCTCGACTCGACGCAGGGTTACCGGCTGCCCTGGGGCAATCCTGACCTGGCACTGGGAGCGTCGACCAACAGTACGGCCATGCTCACCACAGCCCAGGCAGCCGAGCAGGACAACCCAACTTTAGATGCACTGCCTCTGCTGGTCAGACCGGGAAATGGGCAAGCTGACGATGCCTTCCTGACCTACATCTCGCCCCTCCAGCCGGCCATCGTCCTGGCACAGGCGTCGGCCAACGCGATGCTGCCCTCCGGCCTGTTGCTGAACACTGTGCCCACGGCTTTCCTCGGCGGGCCTGGACCCGATGTCGACACACCGTTGCAGCAGACGCAGCGTGCCATCGCTGAGGACGCCATCACCGGATCCACCGTGATCCGGGTCGTCGACACGGTGGCCGATGCCAGTCTGGCGGGCCAGCCCTGGCCCGATTGGGTGACCCCGGTGCCTCTGAGCGCGGTTGGGGCAACGCTGAGCTGGGATCCCGACATGTCCGCCGGTCCGGCGAGCGGCCCGCTCACTGAGGCAACCCTGAACACCATCGGACCGATCCAGTCGGTGGTGTCGACCTACGCTTCCCTGACCGGAGACCAGGACGGCGCCACCCGGCTGGCCCGGCTGGCGCAGGCGTCGATCCTCTCCCAATCGTGGGCAGGCGACGACGCGGCCCAGGCCTACGCCGGGACCGTGCAGCAGTGGCTGGGCTCACTGCTGAACCAGGTCAGTCTGACGGCGACCACAGAGGTCACGCTGGCCTCCCACACGACATCTTTCCCGGTCACGGTCACCAACAAGTTGTCAGTACCGGTGTCGGTGCGTTTGTCCACCACCGTCACCCCGGTGGGGACATCCATGGCCATTGTCACTGTGCCGACGACCGATGTCGTGACCATCCAGCCTGGCGACCGACTGCCGATCATCTTGTCCCCCACGGTTGTACGCGAGGGTGACGCCAACGCTGTTGTCCGTCTGACAACGCCAGACGGTCTGCCACTGGGGCCACAGGCGTCGGTGAAAATCCATGCCCAGGGTTCAAGTTGGATGATTTTCGCCGTCTTCGCCGCCGCGGTCATCCTGCTGATGGCCGGGACATTCCTGCGGGTCAAGAACCGCCAGAAATACAACCGGGAGAGGAAGCGATGAGCGACCAGGAGAATGCGGTCCCGCCCACGTTCGGGCAGCCCTCCCGCAACCCCGCCCGGCGTGCCATGGACCCCGATGAGGGACCAGCCCCGGACCCGGACGCGCAGGCCCGCCATGCCGGTGAGCCCACGTCGAGTTGGCGCGACCCTGTAGCCATGGCTTCGGACAAACCCCGGCTGTTCTCTTCGACGATCAACATGGCTTCCGGCAGCCTGGTTTCGCGGATCCTCGGCTTGGTGCGGGTGCTGCTGGTGGGCTACATCTTGGGTACCGTCACCTCCCAGGCGGATATGTTCTCCGCCGCCTCCGAGATCCCCTCGACCATCTACCTGCTCCTGCTGGGCGGAGTGCTCAACGCCGTGATC
>WRFP01000085.1 GCA_009778725.1 Propionibacteriaceae bacterium | reverse complement strand
TAAATCTCGCCACCTGATGGCCCCAATGGCGTATGCGACTCGTTGTCAACGAATCACGGCAACGGCCTTGTGCGGGATTCACACCCGCTTCCATGACCGGTTCATCCCGATCCTAGCATCGCTGGGAGCGTGCTGAAATACGCTGTTCCGAGCGAGGACGTGCTGGGCGGGTGAAGATTCGGACCCCACGTCTTGTACACGTACTGGGCGTACGTCGCAAGATGTGGGGTTCGAAGATTCGCTCGTCCGGTGCGCCGCAGCCGGGACATGGTAGTTCAGCACGCTCCTAAACACCGTCCAGCGGAAAACTGACAGTCATCTCTGGTGAAACTGCCGAAGTCGCTCGTTCCACCTGGGCGAGTAAGGTACCACCATGAACTCGACGACAGGCTCTGGCAGGCGCATCCTCACTTATGTCATCTTGGGACTGGTGGCGGGGGCCCTGTCCGGCATGTTCGGGGTGGGTGGGGGTATCATCATTGTTCCATTGCTGGTGATGCTGGTCCACTTCGCGCAGCGGCGCGCGCAGGCAACCTCTTTGTCGGCTATCGTCATCATCGCGTGCGCCGGGGCAATTCCGTATGTGCTGCGCACAGGCATGAACTGGCCAGTGGTGGCGATCATCGCGGCCGCCGGCATCACGGGTTCGTTCATTGGTTCTTCTTTGGTGCAGCGGATCCACGAAGGCGTACTGAAAGTGATCTTCGCCCTTGTTGCATTGACTGCGGCGATCCAACTCATCCTGCCCCGGATGTCTGGCACCAGCGATCATTTCGGCGCATTGACCCTGGTCAGCGTCGGTGAATACCTGCTCGCGGGACTGGCCATGGGCCTGTTGTCGCCACTGGTCGGTGTCGGTGGGGGCGTTGTGCTCGTTCCAATGTTGATCTTTCTGGTCGGCCTGCAGCAACACGTGGCACAAGGCATTTCCCTCGTGGTGTTGGTGCCCGTGTCTTTGATGGGATCAGTTCGGGGTGCACGCGCGGGCAATGTTGATTGGTTGGCAGCGGCCTGCCTGGGCGTGGGTGGCGCCGTGGCTTCACCGCTGGCCGCTCAACTGGCCTTGGGGATACCATCGCCCGTACTCAGTGCCCTATTTGCGATCTTGCTCCTTGTATCCGCCATCCAGATCGGTGTGGCGGGGATCACAGCGTTACGGAAGCGTCATCATCCAGTCGACCAGGATGGGACGGGGTCCTGGGACACATGAGGTTCAGGAAGTCTTGTCTCGGGGTGTCGTCATGCAACCTACGGTCGCGTAGATTACGCTACCGTAAGTATTGACGCATGCCCGTGAGGTCTCTCGCGGTTGGAACTGCAAGGAGTCGGGGCACTCAAACGATGAAAGGGCAGATGATGGTTGACATGGGTGGACCACAGCCAGTACGAACCGCGGGGTCGGTCGACGTGCCCGAGACTGCCTTGCAGTTTCTGCCCCCTGATGGCCAGGTGCGCTCGGCAGGACCGTACGCGCCTTATGTGGAGTCCCTCACCGCTGACGACCTGCGCTCCATGTACCGTGACATGGTGTTGACAAGGAAATTCGATGCCGAGGCGACTGCGCTCCAGCGCCAGGGCGAACTGGGACTGTGGGTGCCCAGCATCGGCCAGGAGGCCGCCCAAGTCGGGTCGGCCCATGGGCTCAAACCCCAAGACTTCGCCTTTCCGGGTTACCGCGACCACGGCGTACTGGCGTCGCGTGGTGTCGACCTGGTGCAGACTTTTGCGCACACCCGCGGTGTCGACCATGGTGGGTGGGACCCGCGCGAGCACAACTGTCATCTCTACACCCTCGTTGTCGGGGCGCAGACTCTGCACGCCACCGGGTACGCCATCGGGGTCGTCAAGGACCACGCGTGTGCCACCGGAGATCCCACCAAAGACGAGGCGGTCATTGTCTATTTTGGAGACGGGGCGACCTCCGAGGGCGACCTCAACGAGGCCTTGGTCTTCGCCGGAGTCAACCAGGCGCCGTTGGTCTTCTTCTGCCAGAACAACCAGTACGCGATCTCGGAACCGACCTCCCGCCAAAGCAGAGTTCCGCTGTTCCACCGTGGAGCCGGTTTCGGGATTCCGTCAGTCCAGGTCGATGGCAACGACGTTGTTGCGTGTTATGCGGTGACTGCTGCCGCCCTGGACGCGGCTCGTGCCGGTATGGGGCCGACGTTCATCGAGGCCTTCACCTACCGCATGGGCGCGCACACAACCTCTGACGACCCGACGCGATACCGCGACTCACACGACGCCGAGTCCTGGAAGGCGTTGGACCCGATTGCCCGGCTTCGGCTCCATCTGACCTTGTCAGATCATGCCGACCAGAACTTTTTCGATGAAGTGGACGCTGAGGGCGCCGCGCTGGCGACCCGCGCCCGGGAGGCCGTCCGTAAGCTGGAAGCTCCGCCACTGGATTCATTCTTCGATCTGGCGTACAACGAACCACATCCGTTGGTGGCTGAGGAGCACACGGAGTGGACCGCATTCGAAACGGCCCGACTTGAGTTGATGGGAGCTGGGAGATGACGGTGACGATTCCCGACACGACAGCGAACATGGACACTGCCCAATCCGGGCAGACCGAGGTCGCACGGCTGAGTTTGGCCAAGGCAATCAATGCTGGACTGCGCCAGGCGATGACCCGACATCCCAAGACAGTGATCATGGGCGAGGACGTGGGCCAACTCGGCGGGGTCTTCCGCGTGACCGATGGTCTGCTGGACAGCTTCGGCCCGGAACGGGTCATCGACACCCCCCTGGCTGAGGCCGGCATCGTGGGGACCGCCATCGGTTTGGCGATGCGCGGCTACCTGCCCATCTGCGAGATTCAGTTCGACGGTTTCGTGTACCCGGCATTGGACCAAATCGTCTCCCAGTTGGCGAAACTCCATTCCCGATCCGGCGGTCGCCTGACGTTGCCTGTTGTTATCCGGGTTCCGTACGGCGGTGGTATCGGCGCGGTCGAACACCACTCGGAATCCCCGGAGGCCGTGTTCGCGCACACAGCCGGGTTGCGTGTTGTCACGCCGAGCACCCCGCAAGATGGCTACTGGATGATCCAGCAGGCGGTCGAAGCCACCGATCCCATCCTGTTCCTGGAACCAAAGGCCCGGTATTGGGACGCTGCCGATGTCCGCCTGGGTGAGCGTGATGCCGCGCTCCCGTTGGGCAAGGCGGCGGTGGTCGCGCCGGGGCGGGACATCACACTCGTCGCGTACGGTCCCTCAGTGCGCGTGGGTCTGGAAGCAGCCGAACTAGCTGGGGGAGAAGGGGTTTCAGTGGAGGTCATCGACCTTCGCTCCGTCTCGCCCATCGACTTCGACGCGATTGAGGAATCCGTACGACGTACGGGGCGCCTGGTCGTCGTCCACGAGGCGCCAGTCTTTTTCGGTGCCGGTGCCGAGATCGCAGCCCGCATCTCGCAACGCTGCTTCTACAACCTGGAGGCTCCGGTGTTGCGGGTGGGCGGCTTCCACATGCCCTATCCGCCAGCCCGTCGCGAAGCGGATTACCTGCCTGATGTGGATCGCGTGATCGGCGCGCTCGCCCAAGCCCTCTCGTACTGATGCGGGACCAACCAGGAAACGAGGAACAGTGCCTAATCTGAGGACATTCGCCTTGCCGGACGCGGGGGAGGGGCTGACCGACGCTGAGATCGTGAGGTGGTTGGTCGCCGTTGGTGACGAGGTTCAGATCAACCAACCAGTTGTCGAGATCGAAACGGCCAAGTCACTGGTCGAATTGCCCTGCCCGTACGACGGGGTGGTCCACGACCTGTGCGCATCTGAAGGTGACGTGATACCAGTGGGGGCTCCGATCTTGGTGGTCGACTCGCAGGCGGAGGTCCCCGTGGCTGAACCTCAGGTTGATGGGGGCCAGACACTTCGACCACTGGTTGGGTACGGGCCGAGTGTGCTGCGTCGTTCCACCTCGGTCAGCGCCGCCTCCGGGTTGGCCAACGCACCACAACTACGCGTGCCACAGCCCATTTTGGCCAAGCCCCCAGTACGCCAATTCGCCAAGGATTTAGGCATCGACTTGGCGACAGTACGCGCGACAGGCCCCGGCGGCATCGTCACCCGCGAGGATGTGACCGCCGCCCAGGAATCCCAGGCACCACGCCAGTTGGCGACGTACCCGGCAGATGATCAACCCTGGCTCGACGGGGGAACGGTGTCTTCCGACGGGCGCCACACCAGGGTGCCGATCCGGTCGGTGCGCCGCCGTACTGCTGAAGCCATGGTGACAAGCGCATTCACTGCGCCTCACGTGAGCGTCTTCCACACGATCGACGTGACGGCCATGATGGCGTTGGTCGAGGACTTGCGTCAGGACAAGGAGTTCGCCGATGTGCGCGTGACTCCTCTCCTGGTCGTTGCCAAAGCACTATTGCTAGCTGTGCAACGCCATCCGGAGATCAACGCGACCTGGGACGACGAGGCCCAGGAGATCGTCTACAAGCATTACGTCAACCTCGGTATCGCGGTGGCGACCGATCGCGGCCTGGTCGTGCCGAACATCAAGGACGCCCACCGGATGAAGCTCCATGAATTGGCCGTGTCGCTGGGCGACCTCACCCGTACCGCCCGACAAGGCAAAACTCGACCAGATCAGGTCAGTGATGGCACCATCACCATCACCAATGTGGGTGCCTTTGCGATCGACACCGGCACGCCCATCCTCAACCCCGGTGAGGCAGCCATCCTTGCTTTCGGCTCGATCCGCAAGCAGCCCTGGGTCCACAAAAACAAGGTACGCCCCCGCTGGGTCACCCAGTTGGCCCTCTCCTTCGACCACCGCCTCGTAGATGGGGGATTGGGCTCAACCGTCTTGTCAGATGTGACCCGAGTGATGGCTAACCCAGCCCAAGCCCTGGTGTGGGGCTGAGATCGCTGAAGGGGTTGACGATCCGAACTCCCCGGATCAGCGCCCCGTCGGCGAGGTCCTCTGTCCGCAGCGTCGAGCATCCGGCCCAGACAGCCGCTTCGATGATCAGCGCGTCCCAGTACGACACCTGATGCTGGATCGAGGTGTCGATCGCTGAAGCAATCAATGTCGGTGTGGTCGCCACGACAGGCAGTGTGGACAATTCGGCAATCGCTTGTTTGGCAGTCTCGACGGGTACTGGTGTCTTCAATTTCCGAGTCAGTGTGACGTACAACTCACTCAACACCTGAGCGCTGATAACGAAGTCTGCCTCGGTAATGAGTCGTTGTGCGATGTCCCTCTTCTGTGGCGTGTCGTGGTCGAAGACGTAAGCCAGCACATTCGTGTCAATGAAGACGTCAGCGCTCATGAAGATCGTCCCGAGTCCACGTCCTGTCGGACAAGCCACCACCGGAAGCCACGGCCTGCGCCAGGTCCACCAGTCGCGACATGGCCTGAGACCGCTTGTCCTCCTCAGAACCGTCAGCGTACGAGGCCAGGAACTCGCGAACTTGAGCATTCACAGAGGTATCCTCCATAACTGCTCGCACCCGGGCACGACGAAGGATCGTCTCGTCAATCGTAAGGGTGAGATTAGCCATGTGAACCAGTGTAACACGGATTATGTGCATAAGAAGTGGGACGATGTATAGAGCTAACTTAGGTTTCGTGAGATGACCATCATGTGGGGAAACGGCGACGATGATGGCACGGATGCCGCCGCGAGAGTCATTGCGGCTTGGCTGCAAATCAAGATTAAATATCTACTGTTAGCGTAGTGAAGATGAGACTTGAGCTGAGATGATGCAAGCACCGCGATCCAAAATGTTAGACCTTGGTGCTTGGCCAACCAGATGGTGCTGGTTTTTCGGGCACTGGTGCTGTCACTGTACGAAGTGAGTGTGAAGACCGGCGCGCTCTGTTGTGAAGCAATCACGAACCTGGGATGTCATCGGGAAGCAACGTGAAGAATTTCGGCCCGTTCAGTGGCTCAATCTGGCGATAGTCCGGATCCAAAGTGGCGATGATCGTGGTTTCTTGCTTTGCTGCGACGACGGTGTTCATGGCGTCTGCCAAGTCAAGTGAGCCGGGTTTGAGTCGCTTTCGGACGAGCTGTTCACCATATCTCGCGACAAGATCCCGGGCCACCCGATAATCATCGGGCTGGGGATTGACCAGCTCGTAGAACCCATCAGTCACGTCGGTGAGGAAGTCCAGCGCTGCTTCGTTGTGTCCGACGGCGTTGAGCAGGTAAAAGACTTCGGCTGTCACATGGGGTGTGATGAATGCGTGCGTAGCCTGATCCAGGAGTGCGTTGCATTCTTCGTGCCGGGGTTCACTGCGAATAATGGCAGCGACAATGACTGACGTGTCTGCGACGAGCCTCACTGGCCGAACCCTGTCATCAACTCATCGATCCGGTCCAGTACGGTGGCCCCTGTGGCGGTGGCCTTCATCTGAGGGCGTACGTGAAGGTGTTGGGCTACAACCTGTTCGATGCCGTCGCGGACCAGGTCGGCTTGTGACCGTCCTGTGAGAGCGCTCGCTCGTACTAGGTCGGCCTTGAGGTCGTCATCCAGATACACGGTTGTCTTCACCATGCCACCTATAATACCTTATATATGGGTGGTAACCACGGTCATTTGGACGAAATAACAGTCACATCCGGATTAGCCGTCCAGTCTGCCCTCACATTGTCGCTGGGACCAGTGCCCCCATCTGATACCCCTGGAGTGGATCGCGTCTGCCATGAAAATCGGGGAGGTACGCGTGCTCGTACTGAAGTTCGGCGACCAGCCCTGGCCGATGCCCTTCTCAGGATCTAGTCATCTAGATATCAATCAAGATGGCCAGTGTAGGCTGTGAACCCCACAATAAATTGGGCTTGCTCACCAGAGAGAGTCACAGATGAGGGGGGTACCAATGTCGAGGGTTTACAACGCCGTAATGATCGTTGGGATTGTAGTCGCGTTGAGCGCTTGTACGGCACCCGTGTCACCTGATCAAGGGAAATCCCAGGTTGAGCCCTTGTGGACCCAACTCACGTTGGACGGGTCCCTTGTGCCGACGAACCCGGTACAGAACATCAACAATCGTCTTGATGCTCGTGACGGGCTGCCGGCGATCTTTGTTGGGTCGGTGATGGACAATGCCAAGAGCCAGGCTGTGATCTGGCATCCCAGTGCGAAGGGACTGGGTAAACCGGTGCCACTCGACCTTGGAACGACACCAGGCAGTGCCTATGCGGTCGCGTCCGATGGCTCGCGAACGCTGGTGTCCGGGGCCATCTGGCCATCTGGGGTGAGGACTTCCTTCGTGTTCCAGTCTGATGATCGGAGCAGGTGGACCCGGATGGACTACCCTCAGGCCGCTGATGACAGGGGTCTGCTACCAGAAGCAGTCACCTTGGTCCCTGGTTCGCTCAGCGCCGGGGTGGACGAGGCGCACAACATCGGCGTGGTGAATCTGGACACCGGCACCATCGTGAACGTGGCGTCACCCGCAGAAGGCAAGCCATCCTTCATCGTCGCACTCAATGCCATTGACTCCACTGCGGTGTTGCTGGTCAACGTCATCACCTCCGAAGGCGGGAGCCTGATCGTCAGCTACACGTCCACAGATGGCGGGACCACTTGGTCTCAGGCCGGGGCGCTAGGTGGGGTCCGACCTGGGGTGGCGGATGTCGTACAGGTTCCTGGCGGATTGCTTGCAGTCGGCGGTACGTCGAAGAATAATCATGATGTTCCGGCAGCTTGGTTCTCCACAGACGGACAGCACTGGATCACGGAACCGATGCCCACGCAGGCCTTCCCCGATAACGATGGCTGGGATGCTTGGCTCTCTTCACCGACCGTCAGCGGCGATACGGTGTATGTCTCGGCGACCAGCACACTGGATCTGACCTTAAAGGTTCTTTCGCGTACGCCAGACGGACACTGGCATCTCTACTCCAGCCTGGATAAGTGGCTTGCCCCCGGGGTTCCTGCCCAGATCGTCAATCTCGGTGATAACTTCCTGACAGTACGCCAGTGGAACGGCAACGGCCAAGTCGGGTTGATCAAGCCGGCCGGGCAATTCAAGGTGGTCACCAACCTACCCAATAGCGCATCCGAAAGTGGCAGTTGGACTGCTGCTGGAATGCTGGGTGAGACCCCATACCTTTTCACCTCGAAATCGGTGGTTGAAACCGACACCAGTTGGTCTCAGACCTCCGTGGTCACGCCGTATCGAGTCGACCAAGACGCGGTTGTCAAGACCGACTGGTTCCCGTCCGATGCTTCTGTCATGACTAGTATCCACTATGCGGCGGCTCCATCCGGTGACACGGTCATGCTTGGCAACATGCTTACCAATTCAAACGATCCGGCGAACGGCAACGATGTGGTTGGCTATGCGTTCTCGGCAGGGGAGGCCCAGGCGGCCACTGGCTTGGCTGGCCCGAGGACCGAGTACGTCAATGACGTCGCCAATACGGGGACTAGTTGGGTTGCAGTGGGCATTGATCGGGCCACCTTCGCTGGGCCGTCCCATGCATATGGTGCCGTCTGGACTTCTCAGGACGGCCTGACCTGGCAGCGTACGGTGGGGGACTTCGATGTTGACAAGAATGTGGACTCCTCGCTGGATGGTGCCTGCGCCCTGCCAGGCGGTGATTTGTTCGTCGTCGGTTCGGTCAAAAACAACAGCACCGGAAGCGACCCTCTCGCCTTCCGGCTCAGCAGCGGGACCTGGCAGCGCGTTGACCTGACCGGGCTTGGAGCCGATGTGACCGACCTTTCGTCATGCGTAAATGTCGGCAGTGCCGTTGTTGTCCAAGGCTCACAAGGAGGCAACGATCACGCCTGGACCACCACCGACTCGAACACCTTCACCCCCATCACCATCGGCGCCGATCACGATCAAGTCGGCACAATCCGAGAAGTCAGCGATGGTTTCGTCGCATCTGGCGCCGTGAGGACAGGTCACCAGAACAGGGCCGTGGTCTGGCTGTCCACCGACGGCTTGACCTGGAAGAACGTCGCCTTGCCAGTCGAAGACGTGTCCTTGTCCACCGAAGTCGTACCATGGGGCGACCGTCTACTCGTGCCCTACATCTCCTCGTCTGTTCAAGGCGTTGCCGTACTGAACAACCTAACCAAGCTGCTCCAAGACTGACCTCGCCGATGAGGTGTAAGAAGAACAAGTCCGCTGCAATTCACCAGGGTCACCGCTCTGCCCCCTTGCTGGCAAGCTCCGAAACGCCCTGGGAGCCGTTTCGGAAAACAGCTCGGTATTTGCGATAACATCGAATAAACTAACCAGATACCTTGCTATTACACACAGTTCTAGTCCGTCACCTATGGTGGAGATGGGGGGAGTCGAACCCCCGTCCTCGAAAGGCGGTCTAGACATTCTCCGGGCGCAGCTTCTCTTGTTGTTTTGCTTGGCTCTCATGCTCTCGGAAGCACGTCATGAACGAGTCCAG
>WRFP01000084.1 GCA_009778725.1 Propionibacteriaceae bacterium | reverse complement strand
TTTCCGGCGAGTATTCGTACCCGAAAGCCGTGTCGGGCAGGTACTTGGCGGCGTAGTCCATCACCCACTGCGTGCCCCGGCGGGCCAGTTCGACGGTTTCTTCGGCGGTGTTGTGGAAGACGACCCGGCGGAACAGCTCGGACAAGGCGTTGTACATGTGGATGGTCGCCCGCTTGGCTCCCGCCAGGGATTGGGCAGTACGGTCGATGAGGTCCTCGCGCGCCTGGGTCAGGACAGAAATCTGCACGTCGTCGGGAATTCGGTTGCCTTCGATCAGAGACCGGACGAAATCAAAATCTGTCTGGGAGGCCGACGGGAAGCCGACCTCGATCTCCTTGAAGCCCATCTTGACCAGCAGGTCGAACATCCGCATCTTGCGGGCGGGCGTCATGGGGTCGATCAGGGCCTGGTTGCCGTCCCTGAGGTCGGTGGACAGCCACCGGGGCGCCTTCGTGACTCTCTTCGTCGGCCAGGTACGGTCAGGCAGATCGAGGGGCTGGAAAGGGACATAGCGCCCGAAGGGCATGTCAGATGCCTGTTGGCATGGACGGATAGATGGTTGTGTTCCAAAGTTTGTCATGGGATGATCCTCGCTGAATGGTGGTTGATTAGGTACGCACAAACTCCGCAGCGAGACTGGAGATTCACTCGCTGCGGCACCTAAGAAGTAGCCAACGCACCACGGATGACAGTGTAGTACACAGAATCAACCTCGGGAATACACAATGCGAAAATATGAGAATCCGGAAAACGCCGCTTCGCCACAGCGTCACTGAATAGCGCTGTGGGTCAGCGAACAGGCTTGTGGATGGCCCGCTGGGCAGTCGGAGGAGTTTGCGACGCCTGGGACGAGGCCACGTCCGACGCCGTGCCGAAGACGACACGCACAGGTGCGGATTCGACCACCTCGGTTCCCGGTTCCATCCACGAGACCTGGAGTGCGTACTGTCCCACCGTCGACGAGGCCACCTGCGCGGTGTAAACCCCGGGGCGTGTCTCGGTGAACGCGGTCGCTTGGACACCGTTGGGCAGTCCCGCGGCAGCCGTACCGATACTCAACAACGAGGCTTGACCCGTCAAGGGGGCGTCGGCGGACACTCCCATCCTCGCCGAAATGTTCGCGGTGACGGTGTAGGCATCTTGCCCGTCGGCCAGGCGGACCGGGGTGGCCACAGTATCGGCACTGGCCGTGAGGGTGCTGGCCCAGGTTGCCACGAAGGTCAGGTCGGCCGGAGAATTGACCAGGTCGCGCTGGGTCCCGTCGGGATAGCGCATGGTGACCCTCAGGGGGAACACACCTGCCTGGTTGGCCGTCACCTGGCACACATAACTGCCATTGTTCTGATCCGTGAGCGCGGTGGTCGTGACGGCCGTACTGGAGGATGACACCGACAACTGGTCGGTCAATCCCTTCACTGAGCCGCCGTTGACATCCTTGGCGTAGACGGTCACGGTGTAGGCGTCCTGGCTGTCGGCCACCTTCGGGCCCTGGCTCACGACGAACCACAGGGACGAGGAGGACGGCGGGGCACACCCGGGTACGAAGGTCAGAGCCGCAGGCGAATCCGCCAGGTCGACCACCTGGTCGCCCGACTGAACCTGGACGGTCATGGTCACCGCTTCCGGATCGGCGTCGCTCACCGACCACGAGGCCATGCCGTTGCTGTCGGTCACGAGGCTGGTCTGGGATGCGGAAGCTTGCCCATCCACGCCGATCAGCACAGTCAGGTTGGCCAGCGGATGGGCGGCCTGGTCTTTGACCATGGCGGTCACCGTGGTCGCACCGGTGCTCCCACACGGGATTTCGATCAGTGAGGCAGCCACACTGACCGACGACTGCAAGGGATCGGGTGTCGGCCAGGCGAAACTGAGCTGGACCGGGGCGCCCTGGACCGAGACCGTCTCCCCTGTCGAGTCGACGACGCCGACCTGGACCGAGACAGTCTCGCTCAGCGGGTCTGTCACCGACACCTCGGCATGGCCGTTGGCATCCAACTGGGCGGACGCCGCGGACAGTTCTGCCAATCCATCCACCTGGAAGTCCACCATTTGCCCGGCAACCGGGTTGTTGCACCCGTCGACCCAGTCGACCGAGACTGTATAAGAAGAGGAGTTGTCGGCCGGAACCGGGGATCCGTCAGCGGGCGAAACCGAAGCCACAGGCGTTGTGACGGGGTCGGGCACCTGGGTGGTCGTCACGCCGACCTGGGCCGGGGACCCGGACACGTCGACCCAATTCCCGTCGGAGAGCACCTGTGCCGACACTGTCAGTTGCGTGCCCGCCAAAACAGTGGCCAGGTCGACCATGGCGGTGACCGCGGCCATCCCAGTTTCGTCGGTGGTCACATTGGGCTGAACGATCACCAGACCGTCGGAGGCTGAGAAGACGACACTGGCGCCCGACACCGGGGCGCCGGTCGGACCGACCACGGCCACCTGAGCGCTGACCACATCGGAATCGAGTCTGGGCTGGCCACCGCAAGCCGGAATGGTCACGTGAACCGGATCGGATGTCACCGTCAGCACTGATCCTTGGGGATCGACCGCTGGTTCGGTCATGGCGACACTGGTCGACGGGGACTGGTTGCCGGCCGGATCGCTGGCCACCACCACCAATTGTCCGTCCAGGTCCGTCAGGCTCGCCGGTACGGCAACCGACCATGTTCCAGCAGCATCCACACTCACGGGGCCCGAGGCCGAACCGTCAGGCCATGTCACCGAGACGATGGTGCCGGAATCCACCGGCAGCGGAACTGTGCCGTCCACCTGATCGGCGCTGACCGTTCTGACTACCGGTTGGCCGGGGGCCACGGTGTCCAGCGGAACCTGCACCGGGTCGGAGAAGTTGCTTCCGGCATCCTGGGCGATCACCGACACGGTCCCTGAGGCCATGGTCTCAGGCGTGGGCACCGACCAGGTGCCGTTGGTTTCAACCGGGTGAGACACCGAACCATCCGGCCAGGTCAGGTTGAGGATGGTGCCCGGATCGGTCGTCCCCGCGACCTGGGTGGCATTCGCCGTTGACACCACCGGAGTATTCGGTACGGAGGTGTCGAGCGTCGCAGTGGCTGTCAGTCCGTTTCCGTGGTCGTCCCGGGTCGTCACACTGACCGTACCCGATTCCATACCAACAGGTGTCGCAATCGCCCAACTGCCGTCGGGCCCGACCGGCACCAGATCGGACCGGCTCGAATCGGGCCATGTCAGCGAGACCGTTGTCACCGAGTCAACCGGCAAGGGCACCATGCCGGCCACCTGGCTGGCGTTGGCGACGCTGATCGTGGGAGATGCCGGATCCGACTGCCCGGCCTGTGAAATCATGATGTAGCCCATATGCCCCAGGTGAGTGGTGGCATTGGTCACCTGCAAACCGACCGACAAAGTCCGGGAGGCATTGGCGGGGTTGGGCGCCACCACCAGCGCCGCAGTCCCGGGGCCCTGGCCCGACACCGAGGTCACCGAGCCAAGCAGGCCGTTCGTGGCGCTGACCACCTTCCACGCGTCCTGGGCGGCGACGGCGATGGGAACGTTCAGGTTTCCGCCGGCGGCGGGTGCTTGAAGATCGGCCACCAGGGCCACGTCGTCCGTCCAGCAGAAATCGCCGCGCGGATAGGTCAGCACCGGGCAGGTCATCGTCGACCCGGCAGCACTGTACAGACCGGTCGCCGACGAGGCGAGGTTGAAGATCGCGACATCGGACCAGTGCGACGAGAAGGGGATGGTCAACCCGGACGAACCGGGCAGGTAGATGGTCGCGCCCGAGGACGTAAAACTGAACTGTTGGGCAGGGTTGGCCTGGTAGGCGTCGACCCATGTCAGAATCGTTTGCTCGTCGACCCGTGCTTCCGCCTGGATCAGGCTGGCCACATTGGTCCCAGCGACGAACAAGCTCGCGAAGGAGAGATCCGCGCCGGAATCCAGCCGTACGTCCAAGGTCGCCGCCGGTGAACTGTCCTGGCTGCGATCCGTACTGTGGAAGAAGGAGACAACCGACAAGACATTGCCGAAATTGGCGGTGACGGACGTGGTCATCGTGATCTCAGCCGACGCGGTCTGGGCTGGGTCGGACGAGTCTTGGTCCGAGCATGAGGGCCCGGAAACGAGGTTGTCAGTTCC
The DNA here is from genome assembly GCA_009778725.1 of Propionibacteriaceae bacterium. Classification (GTDB taxonomy): domain Bacteria; phylum Actinomycetota; class Actinomycetes; order Propionibacteriales; family Propionibacteriaceae; genus WQYJ01. Next base: position 5,281 of record WRFP01000084.1, on the reverse strand, counting down.
CCACAGTTTCTGTAAAGCGGCATCCTGGCGGGCTCGATAGGTGGTGGTCAGGCTGGTCGCCAGGTCGGTGTTGTTGAGCCCCGAAATCGTGGCCCGCGTGACCAGGGCACAGTGTTGGACCGACCCGTCCTGGCCGAGCACGGACACATATTCATTTGCCGTCGACACGATCGACGGGTTGACCTGGAAGGTCTGGTCGAGACTGGCCAGAGCAGCGGGATCCTGCCCCGCCGACGGTGTCAGCCCCGTCGAGGTGGTGGACGTGTTCTGGACGGGAGTGTAGCCCGCCTGCGCAGCCACGCCTTGGCCCTGAGCGGACACCATCGCCTGAGCCAGCTTGCGGGCAGCAGAATTCTTGGGCTGGTCCTTGTTCATGACGATGTAGTACGCGCTCGTCAGCGGGTAGGCCCCCGATTGAATGGACGCCGTCGTCGGGGCGACCCCGTCGATCTGCACCGCCTTGACCTCACCGCTGGTTGATTGATTGGCAAAATCAGGCCAGATTGCTGCCGCATAGTAGTCGTAGGCATACCCCAGGGCCCCGGGTTGGCCGTCGAAACTCGCCGTCGAACTCGTCCACCCCACCGCGGTTGGAGTCCGCACGACCGGGGGGCTCATCATGGCCGTGCCCTGCATCACCAAACTGGCCATGCCGGTTTGGGAACTGGTGTTGGCGTCGCGCTGGTAGGCGGTGATCGGGCCAGGAGTCCCGCCCACGTCCGACCAGTCGGTGATCTGGCCGGAGTAGATCGCGCGCACCTGGTCGAGGGTCAAGGAGGTGACCGCGTTGTCGGCGTTGGTCAGGAACACGAATGCTTCGTCGGCCACTGGGGTCACGTCCAGCTGGATGCCCGCCGCCTTGGAGGCATCCAGGTTGGCCTGAGTGGGCTGCGTTGTGACGATCAGATCGCTGGCCCCACTGAGCAGGTTGTGGAACGCCTGGTCGGTGTCAGTGAACTTCGTGTCAGCACGAGGCACGTCGACGCCGGTGAAGGCCCGCTCGAAGGCGACCGCCAGAGGTTGGGCCACGACAGAGCCGTCGACTTTCGGGTACGATTCGGTGGTGAATGAAAAGTCGTCGGAGAGGGCTTTCGGAAGCACGAATCCGGGCACCGAGAGAGTCAGAGCGAGGGCAGTCAGGCCCCTTAGGGCGCGCGAGCCGTTTTTCATAGGCCCTCCTCAACTCAATCGAAAAAGCACCGTTCATGCCCCGATTTTATCCCTGCGCCAATCGTGGAGATTGGAAACGATGCCCTCGTCGCATTAATCATACCTGACTGTGCCTTATTCACACGTGAGAATCGGCCTGACCCGCCGAACGGGGGGTGTCTTCGCCTGCCACGCCAGGGTTCCACTGGCTGCCCCGTCGCGGTTCCACGGCGAAAAACACGGGTAAATTGCCCCTTGGGGAATCACGGACTATGTGATTGAAGAATTTGCGAAGAATGACCTGAGAATCGTCTCGAAGGAACTAAAAACGGCCGCGACCCAGCGCAACCACCCCAAAAAGGCCCTGGTGAACCGCAAGAAAAATATGCAATACCAATTCTCTAGAACCCCAGCCGGTTGAGTGCTTTCGGATCGCGCTGCCACTCCTTGAGCACTTTCACCCGCATATCCAGATAAACCGGAGTACCGAGTAGATGCGAGATTCGCCGACGGGCTTCGGTGCCGATCGCCTTCAGCCGGGAGCCTTGACGCCCCAGGATGATGGGCTTTTGCGACTCTCGTTCCACGACCAGGCTGGCGTAGATATCCAACAATGGCTTGTCCTCATCCCTGCCGGGGCGAAGTCCCATCTCCTCGACGGTGACGGCGATCGAGTGCGGGAGTTCCTGGTACGCCTGCGCCAGGGCCACCTCACGGATCAGTTCGGCGACCAGGGTCTGCGTGGGTTCGTCGGTGACCTCCCCGTCGGGATAGTAGGCCGGACCTTCGGGCAACTGGGCCACCAGCAAGTCCCGGACCAGATCGAGGTTTTCGCCGGACACGGCCGACACGGGGACGATCTCGGTCCAGGTCAGCTCCAGCTCGGACTCCAGGTTCTGGATGTCGACCAGGTGCTGACTGACCCGGGGTGCCGGTGCGGCGTCGAGCTTGGTGGCCAGTGCCACCAGCGTGGGGCGGTGGGCCAGTTTGGCGATCTGGCCGATGAGGTAGCGGTCCCCCGGTCCGATTTTCTCCGGGCATGGCAGGCACACCCCGACGACGTCCACCTCGCCCCAGGTGTCGTACACCACCTGGTTGAGACGTTCTCCCAGGACAGTACGCGGGCGGTGCACTCCGGGGGTGTCCATGATGACCAGTTGTCCGTCCTGGCGGGTCACGATGCCCCGGATGACGTGGCGTGTTGTTTGTGGTTTATCGGAAACAATGGCGACCTTCGACCCGACCAGCGCATTGGTCAGGGTGGACTTGCCGGCATTGGGCCGTCCCACGAAACACGCGAAACCTGAACGGTGGCCCATCACGCCTCCTGTCCGGTTGGATCATCGTCTGCGTGGTCCGCCGGCGACCCGTCGGCCACCGGCACCCTCTGAATGAGGATGGTCGAGATCTGGTGGCGCCGGCCGGCGTACTGGTCGGCTGTCATCGTCAGGCCCTCCCACGTCAGGGTCGACCCGGGGATGGGCACCATGTTGAGTCCTTTCGCCATGATCCCGCCGACGGAATCCACGTCTTCGTCGTCCAATTCGACACCGAACAGGTCGCCCAGGTCGGCCAGGCTGAGCCGTGAGGACACCCGGTAGACCCCGTCCGACACCTCGGTGACCGGATCGATCTCCTGGTCGTACTCGTCGCGGATCTCACCGACGATCTCTTCCAAGAGGTCTTCGATGGTGACAACCCCGGCTGTTCCGCCGAATTCGTCGACCACGACCACCATGTGGATTCGGGCGGCCTGCATCTCGCGCAGGAGGTCGTCGGCCGGCTTGGAGTCCGGGCACCAGGTCACCGGGCGCACCCACGCCGACACCAGTTCTGAGGACTGCGCGTCGGAATTGTCGAACACCCGCTTGACGATGTCTTTCAGATAGATGATTCCGACGACGTCGTCCAAGCCCTTGGGACTGGTCACAGGAATGCGCGAAAAACCCGAGCGCAGAGCCAGTGACAAGGCCTGACGCAGGGTCTTGCCTTCTTCGATATAGACGACGTCGGGCCGGGGCACCATGACCTCGCGCACGAGGGTGTCGCCCAGGTCGAAGACGGAGTAGATCATCTTGCGCTCGTCGGCCTCGATCTGGTTGGAGGCCTCCGCCATCCCGACGAACTCGCGTAACTCGTCCTCGGAGGCGAACGGCCCGTCCGGATATCCCTTTCCCGGAGTGAAGACATTGCTGAGCAGAATCATCACCTGGGGGACGACGTAGAGCACGGCGGACAACACCTTCATCAACCCGCAGGTGGCCAGGGCCACGCTGACAAAATTGCGCCGGCCGAGGGTACGCCCCGACACGTGGACGACAATAAACAACACAACCAGGACGATGGCGCCGGCCTCAATCGCCGACCACACCCCGCCGGGCACCCTCACGACGAACAGGCGGACCACGACCACGGCGAAACCGACCTCGCCCAACAGTCGCAAGAACAAGGCGGTCGACACCGTGGGACCCGGGTCGGCCATGATCTGGGCCACCTTCTCGGCTTTTTTGACCTCGTCCTCGACCATCTTGCGAGCCCGCCCCTTGGTCAGGGTCGAAAAAGACTCCTGGATGGCGGCGAAAAAGGTCGCCATGGCCAAGAAGACCACAAGCAGTACGATCTGGATCACCATCACAGTCTCAGTTCCGGGCCTTCCGCTTGTCCCAGGCTTGCATGATCTGATCGTTCAAGGCGAACATCACCGCCTTCTCCTCAGGCTCGCCGTGGTCGAAACCCAACAGATGCAACAGCCCGTGCACGAGCAGGTAGCCGACCTCCTCGTTGAAGGTACGCTCCATGCCATCCGCCTGGCGCTGGATGTACGACGGGCATAGGACGATATCGCCCAGCACCCCGGTCGGCGGTTCCTGGTCGGCCTGACCCGGTCGCAGTTCGTCCATCGGGAAGCTGAGCACGTCGGTGGGACCCGGCTCTCCAATGAATTTCTCGTGATAGACAGACATGGTCGCCTCGTCGACGAGCACAATAGACAATTCCGCATCTGGATGGATGTGCAGCAGGTCCATGGCGAACCGCGCCAGTTTGACCAATGACTTCTCATTGACAGATTGGCCAGACTCATTGTTGATGTCGATCACCAGTCCACCTTTCAGTCCCCGTACGCGCTGGTGGAACGGCTGGCACGGCGCGCTTCGTACTTGTCATAGGCCGCAGCGATGTGCCCGACCAGCGGATGGCGTACCACATCCTGGTTGGTCAGATGGCAGAATGCGATGTCCTCCACGCCCTCCAGGATCGCCGGCACCTCTTTCAGGCCCGATTTCATCGAACCGGGCAGGTCAATCTGGGTGACGTCGCCGGTCACCACCATCGTCGAGCCGAAACCCAGCCGGGTGAGGAACATCTTCATCTGCTCCATGGACGTGTTCTGCGCCTCATCGAGGATGATGAACGCGTCGTTGAGGGTGCGCCCGCGCATGTAGGCCAGCGGAGCGATTTCGATGGTGCCCGCGGTGAGCAGCCGGGGCACTGAGTCGGGGTCGAGCATGTCGTGCAGGGCGTCGTAGAGGGGTCGCAAGTACGGATCGATCTTCTCGGACAATGTTCCTGGCAGGAAGCCGAGCCGCTCCCCCGCTTCGATGGCCGGGCGGGTCAAGATGATCCTGGACACGGCCTTGGACTGGAGAGCCTGAACGGCTTTGGCAACAGCCAAGTAGGTTTTGCCCGTTCCCGCCGGGCCGATGGAGAAGACGACGGTGTGGGTGTCGATAGCATCGACGTACCGCTTCTGATTAGCTGTTTTAGGGCGGATCGTGCGCCCGCGGTGGGACAGGATGGACGAGGTGAGCACCTCGGCCGGGCGTAGGGGTTCACTGGAGTCCATCTGGGCGATACGGCCGACATCGGACAGACTCAGCCCCTGGCCGGTCCTCAGAATCGTGACCATCTGAGTCAGGACGTCTTCGCCCTGGTCGACGGCTTCCTGATCGCCTGACAGGGTGATCTCGTTGCCCCGCACGTGGATGTCAGCGTCGAGGGTTTTCTCCAGGAGCCGCAGGAATTCGTCCGACGCGCCCAACACCGCCACCATGGGAATCGATGGAGGTACGGTGACAAGCCGAGATATGCGACGAGTGTCAAGGTCAGACAATGTGATGGATGGACCTCCAGA
>WRFP01000083.1 GCA_009778725.1 Propionibacteriaceae bacterium | reverse complement strand
TGGCGGATGGAGGGCAGAACATCGCCCTCATCCATCTCATCGTTCAGGATCGCCTCTTTGACTTGCTCTTTGATCTGCTCGTAGATGGGGATCCCGGACGAGTTCTTGATGATGATCGTCACGCGTACCCCCTCTGTTATGTGTGTCTGTTCTGTATGTGCTGTATATGCAGTACATTAACACTTAGCTCTGAGCCTGGCAAGAGGTACGCCTCATGGTTCAGTACGCCTGCCGGACTTGCTGAAGCATTGTTCCTGATGACCCTTGCCTCATCGAAAAATCCCTGGTCAATCCGAACAAGGCCGATGGGAAACAAGATGGGTGTATCATATTTCAGGTGAAAACGAGGACCTGGCGGGGCAATCTGGTGCTCGCTTGCTCATTGGCAGTGGTGTTCACCCTGGGTTCGATCCTTCAGTACACACAGGCGCAGCCTGTGACCTGGGTCGCGACCCTGCTCATCCTGTTCGCCTGCGTCTTCGTCTTCAGCGGATTCGTTCTGGCTGGCGCCCGCAGGGCCGGTCGCGCACGGGTACCCCTCACCATCGCTCTGGTTGTCGTCGACATCGTCGCCTGTGTGTCGGTCTCCATCGGTATCTGCGCGGATGGCGAACTGTTCTACCCCAATCAAAACCAGGGGGCCTATGACAAACTGGCGGGCAATTCCGCCATGGAACAGGTCACGGCCCATCACGGGCGCGACACGTACACCGGTTGGTTCGTCCACAATACCGACGGCAAGGCCCCGCTCGTGATCAGTTTCGGCGGCAACCAGGAGTGCGCGGCTTCGCGGATCGCGGGCGACGTGCAATCTGGGCGGGAGTCGACCTACTCCGGCTACAACTTCATGATGCTCGACTATCCGGGGTACGGCACCAGCCTGGGCCACCCGTCACAGTCCTCGATGTTCGCCATGGCTGAGGCAGCGTACGACTACGCCGTGACACGCCCGGATGTCGACGCCACCCGGATTGTCATCGAGGGCTATTCCATAGGTACGGGGATGGCCACGTACCTTGCCTCGCAGCGCAACGTCGCCGGGCTGATCCTCATCGCGCCGTACGACTCCGGGCTGAGTCTGTACAACTCACGACTCAACATCTTCCACGGACCGCTGAGGCTGCTGGTCGGTTTCCGGGCGGACTCCATGGCCTATGCCCAATCCGTCCAGGTGGCCCCCCTGATCGTCACCAGCACCACCGACGAGGTGATCAGCTACACCCAATCCGAAAACCTCGGCCGCTTCTTTCCCCAGGCCCCCCAACTGACCGTCTTCCCCGCAATCCCTCACACCCAGTACCTCGCCACCCCCCAGGTCCTCGACCTGATCCGTGCCTATCTCCAGCAGGTGAACCCATGAAACCGATCCTGCGACAAGCGGTTTCCATCACCGTCATCCTGGCCCTGGCCACCGTCTTCTTCATCACCCTGATGCTCAACTCCGGTTGGTTCTACCAACTTCAGCCCCTCTGGTTCGCCGCCCTGCTGTTCGTCATCTTCCTGGTGGTCGACCGCCTCGCGAAGCCCACCCACTGGCGATGGGTCTCCAAACTAGCAACCTGGGCGATCCTGTGCGCCGCGCTCTACCTCGTCGTTACCTGACGATCAGTTCCCTCAGGCCCTGGGACGGTTGAGACAGTCCCACTCACCTCGACTCACCGCCGGCACAATGACGCGAATCTCTGGAAGCGTGAACGATCGAGGAGGCAGCCGCCAGGGTTGAGGATCGTCGCACGTGGGTCCTATCATCGTGGATGAGTGGTGGGTGCTTGTCCTGAGAAACCGGTGTCCTGGACAGTCTCCCCCACATCTTCGCAGGAAGGCAAGACATGAGTACGGCGTTGATCATTGTTGATGTGCAGAACGACTTTTGTGAATCGGGGTCCCTGGCGGTTGCCGGGGGGGCTGCGACTGCTGCAAGAATCAGTCAGTACGTGAGCACTCATCCGTACGATCTGATCGTGGCGACGCGGGATTCACACATCGATCCGGGTGCCCATTTTTCGGACTCCCCCGACTATGTCGACTCCTGGCCACCACATTGCCGGGTGGGCACACCGGGGCAGAACCTGCATCCGAACATGCCGTTGGATCGGCTTGACGCCGTGGTTGACAAGGGATTTTATGCTGCCTGCTACTCCGGGTTCGAAGGGGTCGACGCCTGGGGGCGCAGCCTTGACGAGCTGCTGCGCGCCCACACTGTCACAGCCATCGACGTGGTGGGCATCGCCACCGACTACTGCGTCAAGCAAACAGCTCTTGACGCAGCTCGTCTGGGGTACGACACCCGGGTGCTCCTCGACCTGACGGCGGCCGTCGATCCGGGAAATCTGGCCGCCGTCACCGCTGACCTGGTCAGTGCCTCAGTCGTGCCTGCACAATCCGACTAGCGGCGCCGCCGCAGGACCCCGCTTCCGAGGCCGGCCATCGGTGACTCAGGGCCCAGCCAGAACTCACCGACTCATGACTACGAGACTTCGGTCTTTGCTCCGTCTTGGGGGGCTGCCTCTGACTCATCAAGCATCGTGTACTTGAACGTGTGTCGTGACCAGGTGGACACAAACCAGGGATAGGTCTGAGGGAACAAGCGTACGACCCAGTCCATCCAGATCGCCTGCTCCATGCGGATGCGGCTCTTGCCACGGGCCACACCCTTGAGGATGACGTCGGCGCATTGGTCGGTGGTCATCTTCTCGATCTTCTTCTCGTACACCCTCAGGCTTTCCTCGAGGGCGTCGCTCGACTCCTCGGCCGCCGGGCGACCGATACCGGTCTTGACCCCGCTGGGGAAGATGACTGTGACCTTAACCGGGAATTTGACCAAGAGCATCTCCGTCCGGAGGGTCTCCGAGAAACCACGCACGGCGAATTTGGAGGTGACGTACCCACCAGAGCCGGGCAACGCCATGTATCCCAAGATTGAAGACATGTTGATGACATGGCCGTCACCGGACGCGATGATGTGGGGCAAGAACTCCAAGGTGCCGTGGATCACCCCCCACAGGTTGACATTCAGCACCTGCGCGAGCGCTTCGTACGTCGTGTCGGGCAGGCCCTCATTGAGCCGACTGATCCCGGCGATGTTGTAAATCTGGTGGACGACGCCGAACTGGGCCATGGTTTGATTGGCCCAATCCGCGACCTGTTCCTGCTTGGTGACATCGACGACTTGCGAATACGTGCTGCTAAGTCCGACCAGACGTACTGTCTCAGCCAAGCCTTCCGGGTCGTAATCCCCGAGCGACAGCCTCGCACCACGCCGGGCCAAGCCGATCGCCAAAGCCCGGCCGATGCCAGAGCCTGCGCCAGTGATCGCGACGACCTTGTCGCGGAATTTGCCTTTCTTGTCGGGGTACCATCCTTGAGCGCTGGCATCCGCGCCGCCATCGGAAGCCCACCCACCAGATAGTCCGGTTCCATCGGTCCGGCTGTCATGTGTCTTGTTATTCATGTAACTCCACCCTCCAGGTCTTGTTGTCACTCATACCGAGCGGATGCATGATTCACTTGAGGGCACGACTCCACGCCAAACCTCCCAGTAGCCACAGTATGCTCCCGCCCTGATACCTTCTCTTGTCGTGATGATATCAAACCCAACCAGTTCGTTTCTCTCCTACCAAAAACAGCATCGAAATAGGCAGAAGACTTCCTGGTTGCCTTTCTCACCTGCCAGCGTACTCGCCCCGGACCACGCCAGCGACCATCCGAGACGGGTGGCATGGGCAATAATTTTCGCGACAGCCTCAGTACGGACCCGTGGGTCGGTCACGACCCCATGGGAATCCAAGGCGGCCCGACCGACCTCGAACTGTGGTTTGACAAGTACCAATGCCGCACCTTCGCGACTCAGGACGGCGAAGATTTTCTCCAAGATCAGTGTGAGGGAGATGAAGGAGACATCCGCGACGACCAGATCGACCGGCTCGCCTCCCACATCGTCGACGGTCAGGTCACGCAGGTTCAGGCCTTCCCGCACGACGACCCGGGGATCCGCACGTACGGTGTCTGCCAACTGCCCGTGTCCGACGTCCACCGCGTAAACGATATCTGCCCCGCGCTCCAGGAGCACCTGGGTGAACCCACCCGTCGAAGCCCCCGCGTCGAGAACTCTTCCGGCCACGATCTGGTGGCAGGCATCCAGCGCCCCGATCAGTTTGTGCGCGGCACGTGAGACGTACGGATCGGCCTCAACCGTGATGACCGTGTCTTCGCTCACCGATGCCGACGCCTTGACCGTGGCCAGTTCCTCGGCGTGGACCCGTCCGGTCTGAAGCAGTTGGCGGGCGTGGCTGCGCGAACGGGCCAACCCCCGTTCCACCAGGGCCAGGTCAAGACGCATCGGTGCGCAGTAGTTCGTCGAGGGCGTCTTGAGCGTCGCGGAGAATCTGCGGATGCTGGTCCAACGGTGCCTCGGGCAGTCCCGCCACCTTCTTCAGTGCCTGGTCAACCTTGTCCACCCCGGTCATTTCAGGTTCGGTACGCTCCCAACTCATGGGTGAAGCATACATCTCAGGCCCGGGCCAGTCCTGACAGGGCTGCCCTCCCAAGCACCGCCGCGCTCCCCACCGGATGACAGACTTGAACGTCGTTCAGGACCGTCCTACACTGTGGGGGTGAACCTGACGCGTACGGCGATCGTCACCACCGCGCTGAACCTCCTGGACACCTACGGCCTGCCTGACATGTCCATGCGCAGGATCGCGTCCGTCTTGTCGGTGCAGCCGAGTGCCTTGTACTGGTATTTCGATTCCAAGCAAGAACTCTTGGCCGCCGTGGCCGATGCCATCCTGGAGGACCTGCCCCGCTTCCATGGCGGGGATCTCACCCGGCTGCGGCTGTGGGCGGCACGCTTGCATGCCCTGCTGATGAATCACCGTAATGGCGCCGAACTAGTATGGTCGGTCCTCTGTCTGACACCGTGGGAATCCGGAATCGGTTTCCAGGTCGAGGAAGAACTGACGCAGTCCGGGCTCAGCCCCGCGGCATCCCGTACCGCTGCCCAGGGGATCCTTCACCTGGTTCTGGGTCACGCTTTCGACGACGACCAACGCCAGCAAGCGGCCCAACTGAACCTGGCCCCCGGTCCTTCACCGGACTCGCCCAAGGACCTCGACGACATGGTGGCTGTCTTCGTGGCCGGGATCGAGGCCCACTCATGGTGAGTCTGTATCTGCGCGGCGACTCACTGGTCCACCGGGCGCCGGCCTGGCTCAAACTCGCCCTCTTGTGTGTCTGCGGGACCGCGGCGATGCTCGTGAATTCCCCTGTCATCCTGGGTGTGGCGCTGGCGGCCGTCAGCGTTGCCTACGCCGTCGCCCGGATCCCGGCATCGGTGGTGTGGCGCGTCTCCCGCACCATCGTTGTCTTCGTCCTGGTCATCGCGGGGTGCCAGTGGTTCTTCACCTCCCTCAGCGTCGCAGTCGTGATCAGTCTGCGCATCTTGTTCCTTGTCGCCGCAGCCAATCTGCTGACCCTCACCACCGAGATGTCCAGTCTGATCGCCACCGTCGACACCATCCTGGGCCCACTGCGCCGCTGGGGCCTGGACCCGGACAAGGTCGGAATCGCCATCGCCCTGACGCTCAGATTCATCCCCGTCCTCGTCGAGCAGGGGGCGATGATCCGCGAAGCCCAGTCAGCCCGCGGGGTCAAGGCCCGTTTCACCTATCTGGTGCCGCTGATCATCCGTACCCTTCGCATGGCTGAAGGGGTCGGCGAAGCTCTGGAAGTACGTGGCACAGCCGGTGCTCAGTCCTGGCGCGACCAGACGACCAGCGCATGATCTCACCGCCATCCGGGCCGTATCCCAGTCCGATCACATCGGCACGCCAAGCTCGAAGCAGACACGGTAGACACCAGGTTTCTATGATCAGTACACTCATCTCCTGAACAGTGTTCAGATAGGAGACTCCGGTGCGACCAAAGGATCTCGCATTGATCGCCCTGTTCGCCGCCCTGACGGCGGCCCTGGGCCTGACCCCGCTCATCCCGCTGCCCATGCTCGGTGTCACGTTCGCCCTCCAAACCCTCGGCATGCTACTGGCTGGCGGTGTCCTGGGCGCCCGCCGGGCGGCCTGGTCAATGCTCCTGCTCATCCTCCTGGTCGCCATCGGGCTGCCTGTACTGACCGGCGGCCAAGGCGGGCTGGGCAAACTCGTCGGCCCCACCGCCGGATTCATCTGGTCCTGGCCCCTGGGCGCCCTACTCGTGGGCTGGCTGATCGAAAAATGGTGGGCCACACTCAGCTTTACCAAGGCCTTGATCGCCACCGGGCTCGGCTCGGTCGCCCTGTACATTCTGGGCCAGACCTGGCTGGCCATCTGCCTGCACATCCCGGTGCGTACTGCTATCTGGTCCTGGGTGATCTACCTGCCGGGGGACATCCTGAAGTCCATCCTGGCCGCCGTCGTCATCGTCACCGTCAAGCGCGCCTACCCGCTGATCACTGCGCGTCCAGCCAAGACAACACGTCTATCCAAGACAAGTCGATGATCCACATCGATCAGGTCAGCCATTGGTACGGCGAGCGTCTCGTCCTGGACCAGATCAGCCTCAACCTCACCCAGCACCGGATCGGCATCGTCGGCGGCAACGGTTCGGGAAAATCGACGCTGGCAAGACTGTGCAACGGCCTCGTCCTGCCCACCCGGGGCCACGTCAGCGTGAACGGCCACGACACGGCCCGCTCATTGCCGGCAGTACGATCCCAGGTCGGTTTCGTGTTCCAGGATCCGGACCTGCAGATCATCATGCCGACCGTCGCCGAAGACCTGGCCTTCTCCCTGCGCCCGGCTCACCTGCCCAAACCGGAGGTCGCCGCCCTGGTCGACTTGTGGCTGGACAAGTACGGGCTTCAGGACCACCGCGACCACCCCGCCCACCTGCTGTCCGGGGGCCAGAAACAACTCCTGGCCATCGCCGCCATTCTCATCACCGACCCCCAGATCCTCGTCTTCGACGAACCCACCACCTTGTTGGATCTGCGCAACAAGCGCCACGTCATGGACATCGTGTCCAGCCTGGACCAGCAGGTCATCGTCGTCACCCACGACCTGGATTTCCTGTCTGACTTCGACCGGGTCATCGTTCTGGATGAAGGCCGGGTGGTCGCGGACGACATTCCGGCGCCTGCTCTGGACGCGTACCGCCGACTGGCCCGATAACGCGCGTGACGGCACCAGGTCGCGTAGTAGCCTTGAATCGGTGAATTAAGGTGCACACAGATGTTGCGTACAGAAGGAGTCTGACATGGATTGGGTGATCTTGGCAGCCACCGGACGATTGGCACGAGTGGAGATTTCTCAGTCACCGTGGTCAGCCCGGGCCAACCAGCCCAGCCGGGTCGATCATGATGTCATCTGCTCGTGCGCCCAGGCCGTGGACGGATATGTCGGGGCCGTCACGTCCACCGGAGCAGCCTTTAGAATCGGCGTCGACGACCTGCCGGCTCTCGCTCCGGGTGGGCCCTGGTCCTTGTGGGACGGCCCGGTCGCCGACAGCCTGGATCCCGGCAACGGACATGTGGTTGGTTTGTACAACCTGGACATCGAAACCGCCCCGCTCGCCCTCGGCACCCGTGCGGGCATAGTCAAACGCGTCGTCCCCGAATACAAGGGATGGCAGACCTGGGAGGTCATGACCGTCAAGGAGGACGACGAAATCGTGGGCGTCGCCCAGGCAGCCGACGCCGATGAACTGGTCTTCGCCACCGTGGACGCCCAGTTGCTTCGCCTGTCAGCCCGGGAAGTACGCGCTCAGGGCCGTACAGCAGGCGGCATGGCCGGCATCAAACTGCCGGAAGGCTCCCGGGTCATCTTCTTCACCGCCATCGCGAAAGACGACCGCGACCAAGCCGTCGTCGTCACCCTCGCCGTAGGCTCCGATTCGGCGGCAACTGTCAAGGTCACTCCCTTCGCGGACTACCCGTCCAAGGGCCGCTCCACCACCGGTGTGCGCACCCAGCGCTTCCTCAAGGGCCAGGACCGCCTCGGCCTGGCCTGGGCCGGTCTACCCCCAGTACGAGCCTGCGACTCTGCCGGAGGCCCGCGCAACCTTCCCACCGCCGACGACCGCCGGGACGGCACCGGCACCAAGGTCTACGGCCCCTTCTTCGCCCTCGGCTGACGTCACTGGTTGACCAGTTTCCTCAACACCGTGAACCCCTCTGCGGACAACTCGGCTTCGAGTGCTTCGGTGTTCGGGGTGTTGACCCCTACCAACAGGGTGGAACGATCTTGCCCGCGATAGACCGCCAGGTGCTGGATGTTCGCATGATGGCGGGCGGTGGCCAGGGCCAGGCGGGCCAGGACCCCGGGGGCATCGTCGGTGTCGATCGTCAGGCGGGTGCCGGGGTCGCGGAATCCGAGCAATTCGATGAAAGCGTCCAGGATCGCGCTCTCGGTGATCACGCCGACCAGTTCCCCGTTTTCGACCACCGGCAGCATCTCGACCTTGCGATCGCGCATGGCGATGGCCGCCTCTTCCAGAAGTGCGTCGGGCGAGATCGTGACCGGATCGCGGGTCATGATGGAGGCCACCTTCAGTTTGGACAACAGGTAGGTCACTTCGGACGCACTCAGGGAGGTTGCGGGCGAGGGTGATGCCTTGGCGATATCAGATGCGGACACCACGCCGACAACGCGATTGTCAGTCACAACGGGCAAGTGGCGTACTGAATGATCCTTCATCATGGCTGTGGCTTCAGGCACAGTGTTCTGTGGTGTGACCGTAAAAGGAGTGGCGGTCATTCGAGTCTTCACATACATGGTTCTATTCTCCCAGATAGGAGCTTTCCAATGAACAAAACTGAAAGTGATAGCTTCTTACCTCGGTGCGGGAAGGGGTATATTTCTCACGTTGGGTGGCAGAAGTTTCGGGGACAGAAACGGGCCTTTCAGTGTGCGTACGGCGGGGATCTCTGTTTTTGAAACACACTGGCTCAACAACATCATCTGCGATAACCTACGGTACCGTAGATTACGCAATCGTAGGTTACCTGGATGCACCGATTGCTGGCGTCGTGAGCGATCAGCGGATCCGGGGTTAGGAGACACCATGGTTTACCGCACACCCACAGCCAGCACTGAGGCAATCCGGAAAGCACGAGATTTCCTCTTCGCACATGCCACTGACTACGACGGGGCCATCGCCGGATTCGAATGGCCTCAACTGGAGGAATTCAACTTCGCGCTCGACTGGTTCGACGTCATCGCGGGTGAACACCCTGATCGCAACGCGATCATGATCGCCAACGAGTCCGGTGAGGTCAACAGTTGGACGTACGGCGACCTGTCTGGACGCTCCGACCAGGTCGCGAACTGGTTCGTCAGCCTCGGCATGAAGCGCGGCGACTCTGTCATCGTCATGCTGCCCAACACCATCGAATTGTGGGAGACGATCCTCGGCGTGATCAAAGCCGGTGGAGTGGTGATCCCGACGTACACCCTGCTCTCCCCCGAAGACATCGCCCAGCGGGCCCACCGCGCTCACGCG
>WRFP01000082.1 GCA_009778725.1 Propionibacteriaceae bacterium | reverse complement strand
TTTGTCTGCTTTGCCCTCTGACGGCCGCGCCCCATAGGGTCAGCCTCCTTCACTCGCGGCAACCCCGCGTGACTAATGTGTGGAATGTGTTCGTGTCCCATAGACTACCCGCTCCCCTGGGGTAGGTCCAAGCCGACACACTCTCGCGAATCATGGTGCCAGATGGCGTCCATGGTGATACGTCACCGGTAAAAATACCGGATTTCTCTCACCGATCAACACCGACGAGCAGCATCCGAGACGATCCCTTGAGGTACGAAGCCAGGAGCCGAGGTCCGGAAGGGAAATCGGGAGAGCATCCGCCGCCGTATTCATGACGGCCAATGGGAGCCGCCGTACTGGTGCCGGACAATCGACACCACCCTACTGGTAGCGTCCACCCATCTCGACGGCTACACCCTCCCGGCCACGGGCGGTGACGACTCCCCCGTCCCAGGCCGGGATCCTCCGTGCGGTCATCAAAGCCATGATGGGAGCAACTGACGTTTCTGGGCAGATCAGCACCATGCCGACGCCCATGTTGAGGGTTTCTTCGATGTCGGGCTGGCTGATCGACCCGACTGACTGAACCAGGCCGAAGATGGGTGCCGGCGCCCAGGTTGACCGGTCGATCCGGGCCGTCACCTGCGCGGGCATGACCCGGGCCAGGTTGTTCGCCACTCCTCCCCCGGTGACGTGGCACATCGCGTGGACCTCGGCGGTACGAGCCGCCTCCAGGCAGTCCAGCGCATAGATCCGGGTCGGGGTGAGCAACTCCTCGCCCAAAGTACGCCCGAGGTCGTCGACATGAGTGGCCAGGTCCATCCCCGCCTGGTCCAGCAACACCTGGCGTACCAGCGAATATCCGTTCGAATGTAGGCCTGACGAGGCCAGACACACGATCCTGTCGCCTGGCTGGACCCGATCGGGCCCCAAGATCTGGTCGGACTCCACGACCCCGGTCGTGGCTCCAGCCAGGTCGTATTCATTTGGTCCCAACAAGCCGGGATGCTCGGCGGTTTCACCCCCGATCAGGGCGGCGCCCGCCTGGACACAGGCCGCAGCGATTCCTGCGACGATGGCCGCGATCTTTTCGGGCACCACCGCACCACAAGCGATGTAGTCGGTGACGAAGAGCGGCTCGGCGCCGACGACGACCAGATCGTCGACCAGCATGCCCACCAGGTCGAAGCCGATCGTGGTGTGGATGCCCATGGCCTGGGCGATGGCGACCTTCGTTCCTACCCCGTCGGTTGAGGTGGCCAGGACCGGGTGCCGGTAGTCCTTCAGGGCCGCAGCGTCGAACAGCCCGGCGAATCCGCCCAGCCCGGAGATGACCTCGGATCTCATGGTGGTCGCCACGTGCTTTTTCATCATCTCGACAGCCACGTCGCCGGCGTGGATGTCCACACCGGCCCGGGCATAGGCCGACGGACCTGTCATGGTGTCTCCTGCTGCTCGTCAGTACGGATGAACTCGTCAGAGGCCCATCCCGTCCGGTGGGGGCCCAGGCACAACCGTTCGGCATCCCTGGGCGGCACTGGTACGGCATAGCGCCCATCGAAACAGGCGCGGCACAGGTTGCCCCGGTCCACGTGGGTCGCCGCGATCAGCGCGCCCAGGCTGATGTACCCCAAGGAGTCAGCCCCGATGGACTGAGCGATCTGGTCGACTCCC
Organism: Propionibacteriaceae bacterium; assembly: GCA_009778725.1. GTDB lineage: Bacteria > Actinomycetota > Actinomycetes > Propionibacteriales > Propionibacteriaceae > WQYJ01. The sequence goes on along the minus strand of WRFP01000082.1, from coordinate 7,885 downwards.
ATGTGCCGGGCGATCAACTCATTCGGATCGGCGAAGTCGATCCCGAAAAAGCACGGCCACAGCACCGGCGGCGAGGAGATCCGGACGTGGACCTGGGCCGCTCCGGCCTGCTTGAGCATCGTGACAACTTGACGTTGGGTATTTCCTCTCACGATCGAGTCGTCGACGACGACGATCCGCTTGCCCTGGACGACCCGCTTGAGCGGATTGAGTTTCAGCCGGATCCCCAACTGGCGCAAGGATTGTGACGGCTGGATGAAGGTCCGCCCGACATAGGCGTTCTTCACCAGGCCCTGGCCGTACTCGATCCCCGACTCGGCGGCGTAGCCGATGGCCGCCGGGGTCCCGGAATCAGGCACCGGGATCACCAGGTCGGCCTCCGCCGGTTGCTCGCGTGCCAGCAGTTTGCCGATCTTGACCCGCATGTTGTGGACCAGTCGGTCATTGAGCACAGTGTCCGGACGCGACAGGTAGACGTACTCGAACAGGCATTCTTTCCGGTGGGGTTCGCCGAATTGTCGTGAGGTCAGGCCGCGTTCGTCGATCGTCACCAACTCCCCCGGATTGACGTCGCGCAGGAAGGTCGCTCCCACGATGTCCAGGGCGGCTGACTCGGAGGCGACCACCCAGCCAGAATCCAGCCGGCCCAGGCACAACGGGCGCATCCCGTGCCGGTCGCGGGCTGCGTACAACCGGTCTTTGGTCAAGAACACCAGGGAAAACGCGCCGTCCAACCGCGGGAGCACCCGCATGGCTGCTTCCTCGCACGGGCCTGGCTGACCAGCCAGCAAACTGGTCAACAGTGCGGTGTCGGAACTGGAATCCATCCGGGTCTTGGACGGAACCTGATGCCCGGGATCGACCTCGGCCAGCCACCTGGTCAGGTCGTCGGTGTTCGTGAGGTTCCCGTTGTGCGCCAGGGCCATGTCCCCGTACGGCGTGGCGCGAAAGGTCGGCTGGGCGTTCTCCCACCGTGAAGCTCCGGTCGTGGAATAGCGCGTGTGACCGATGGCGATCGAGCCGGTCAGCGAGTTCAGGGTGGGCTCGTTGAAAACCTGGGACACCAGGCCCATGTCCTTGAAAACCATGATCCGCTGGCCGTCAGCCACCGCCATTCCAGCCGACTCCTGGCCGCGGTGTTGCAGGGCGAACAAACCGAAGTACGTCAGCTTCGCGACTTCCTCGCTCGGCGCCCACACCGCGAAGACCCCGCACTCGTCCTTGGGTACGTCGTCACGCGAGACATAGGAATCGAAAATTGTTAGTTGTAAATCACGTTCTTGCTTCCCCATGGCTCCTGGCCGGGATGACGAATCGTCCATCACGGTCCTGGGAGCGTGCTGAAATACGCTGTTCCGAGCGAGGACGTGCTGGGCGGGTGAAGATTCGGACCCCGCATCTTGTACACGTACTGGACGTACGTCGCAAGATGTGGGGTTCGAAGATTCGCTCGCCCGGTGCGCCGCAGCCGGGACATGGTAGTTCAGCACGCTCCTAGCCTATCGTTCACCACCGACCACCTGTGTCCGTGTTTCCCGCAGGTCAAGACCGACCGGTCGGTCCGCGCAGAAGATGGTGTTGTCGCCACGGGTTTCCCGCAGGTCAGGCGCCAGTGGCCGCGGTGAGGAAGCCGATCTGTGCCTGAGCGGTACGAACCAGGTCCGACAGGCTGACCGACTCGTCCGGGGCATGCATCCGCGAATCCGGGTCTGCGATCCCTGTGACAAGGAACTCCGCCTGGGGGAAAACATGGTGCAACTCCCCCACCAGCGGAATCGCCCCGCCCATCCCGACCAGGACGGGAGGAACTGCAAAAGCCTGTTGGTAGGCGGCCAGCCCCTCGAGCACCAGGGGACCATCAGCCGGAACCTGCCCGGGGTTGCCCATCCCTCCCCGGATCACCCTGACGTGGGCCCCCCACGGAGCATGGGTCATCAGGTGCGCCTCGAGCGCGTCCAAGGCTTCTGCCGCCGTCATCCCCGGGGGGACGCGCACGCTGACCCGGGCACGGGCCGAGGGCAGCAAGGTGTTCGAGGACTGCTCGACGCTGACAGTGTCCAGCCCGATGATGCTCAACGACGGTTTGGCCCACAGCCGATCGGTGACCGAGCCCGTGCCGATCTCCTGGACGCCTTCCAGCAGTCCAGACGACTCGAGCAGGGATTCGGACGGATAGTCCACGTTGAATGGCGGCGCCATGCGCAAACCCTCGACTGCCACATCGCCGGAGTCTGTGTGCAGGCTGACCAGCAGCCGGGACAATGCCATCAGGGCATCGGGGACAAGTCCGCCGTACTGACCGGAATGAACTCCGTGATCAAGAGTCTGCACCTCGACGATGGCGTCGCAGACCCCTCTCAGCGACACGGTGAACGCCGGCTGGCCCACGGCGGTGTTCCCGGCGTCGAGGATGATGAAGGCATCGGCACGGATGAGGTCAGCGTGAGCGGCGATGAACTCATCGCTGTGGGGAGACCCGATCTCCTCTTCCCCTTCGATGAACACGGTCACTCCCACCGGTGGATGGCCGTCGAAAGCCCGCAGCGTGGCCAGATGGATGGCGATGGCTCCCTTGTCATCCGATGTGCCACGCCCAAAGAGACGATCGCCCACCTGGGTGACCTGAAGCGGAGGGTACGTCCACTGTCCCGGGTCCCCGATCGGCTGGACGTCGTGATGAGCATACAGACAGATGGTGGGTGCTCCTTCGGGGGCCGGGAAACGGCCGATGACCGCCGGGGCCCACGGCTGGTCGAGCACCTGGACGTCAGGGCATCCAACGCCGGTCAGCATCTCGGCCACCAGATCGGCGGTCGAACGCACGTCGGTGGCATGGTCGGGCAGGGCGCCCACGGAAGGAATAGCGACAAGGCGGGACAGATCGGAAAGGATGTGTTCGGAGAGGTTCATGCCACCACCTTATCTGGAAAATATCGTCCGGGGAGCTTCACCGCTGCCGGTCATAGATAAGAAAGAAAGTAAAGAAAGAACTTCTGGGAAATAAGCGATGGTGGCGGCTTGGGGAAACCGCCACCATCCGGGGTGGGATAATCCGACTCTCATCGGACGAGCTAAAGCAACGGGGAAAGCTTCAGCTCTAACACGCTTTTCACAAACTGACCTACCTTTGACCCCATGCAAATCTGCGAATATCAGTAGGCTATCACCTTTTGAGCAAAAATGCACGGTTTCCAGACAGAAATCTCTGCCTTTTTCACCACTCCTATCGTTGCCATTCCAGAGGCGTTATTACGCGTACTGAGATGGCTGGAAAAGGCATCTGACAAAGCTCCAGAAGGACGATTCCAACACTTCGACAATTGTTGACTGTTTGGTGTCTGTCCTCCATTGTCGCAGCAGACACTACTCCTCGCAAGTGGACAACGCCACTCTCCCATTCCGGCGAACACGTAGACTCGTGACCATGCGAATTCTCCTGACCGGCGGCGCTGGTTACATCGGAACTCACGTCGCGGTCGAGTTGTGCACTTTGGGTCACGATGTGATCCTGGTCGACGACTTGTCGAACTCCTGCTGGGCAGCCGTGGCCCGCGTGGAGTCGATCGTCGGGCGGTCTGTGCGCTTCTTCCACACGGATCTGCGCGACTCAAACCTGCTCGCAGACATCTTCTCGGCGGAGCAACCGGACGCCGTCATGCATTTCGCCGGGCTGAAGGCGGTCGGTGAGTCGGTCGCCCACCCCTTGCGCTACTACGACGTCAACATCAATGCCACCTTGTCCCTGCTGCAGGTCATGGGCGCCGCCGGGGTCCGCAAACTCATCTTCAGTTCATCGGCCACCGTGTACGGCGAACCGGAGGCCCTCCCCCTGACCGAGGAGAATCGCGTCGGCCAGGGGATCTCCAATCCGTACGGGTGGACCAAACTCTTCATCGAGCAGATCCTGCGCGACCTGGCTCACAGTCAACGCGAATGGGAGATCTCCGTGTTGCGCTACTTCAATCCGGTGGGCGCCCACGAATCGGGGCTGATCGGCGAGGATCCGGCGGGCATCCCGAACAACCTGATGCCCTTCGTCGCCCAGGTCGCAGCCGGACGGCGCACGCATGTCAACGTGTACGGCAACGATTACGACACCGAAGACGGAACCGGAGTACGCGACTACATCCACGTCATGGACCTGGCCCGCGGGCATGTCGCCGCGCTGAATCACCTGGTCCCGGGCGTGTCGACGTACAATCTGGGCACCGGACGGGGAACCTCGGTTTTCGGGCTCATCCGGGCTTTCGAGCAAGCCTGCGGCCAGACCATCCCGGTCGAGGTCACTCCCCGGCGCCCCGGTGACGTGGCGGCCACGTACTGTTCCCCGGCCAAGGCCGCCGAGGAACTGAACTGGACCGCCGGGCTGACCATCGAGGACGCTTGCCGGGACTCCTGGCGCTGGCAGTCGAACAACCCGGGTGGTTATCCCAAGTGACACCCTTCAGCGGGAAACTGCTGTCACGAGGACACCGGTACGGTCTGCTGCTCGCCGGGCTCCTCCTCCGGTGACAGAACCGATGCAGGATTATCGCTGAAAGCTTGTGGATTCCCGCCGCGGCGCAGGATGAACAAGGTCAGCGTGATCAGGGCGAATCCCACGGCACCGATGATCCAGGTGGCCATCGGCGACGGACCGGAATGCCACCATTCAACGTTGCTGTTCAGATTGAGGGAACTGACACCCAATCCCGAGGTGAAACGCTGGATCTGGATGTGCAGGGCGATCGTGTGGGCGAGCACCAGACCGGCCACCAGGACGAGGGTCTGGACCCGGGACAAGCGCCTGGCTCCCCCATGGCCGGGACGCCACAGGGCCACGCACATCAGGATGGGAAGTAAGGGAGCCAGATACCTCGGCTGGAGTCCTTCGCCCAGCACGAAACCACTGCGGACGAACAGGTACAAGGGCAAACCGAAGTAGACACCGTACACGCACACGAAACTGACAAACTTGCGCCAATCCAGCCGACGCATGCCCAGCACCAACAAGCCCACCGCCAGGATCGCCACGGGGGCGCAGACGATCGCCGGCATGACGGTGTCCGCCCAATTCAGACCGAACCCCCCGGCTGTGAAATCGAGCATGAAGATCGGCATGAGCACCAGATCGGAGACGAACAAGATCAGTGATCCGCCGGCCCCGCTGAAGCCTGTCGTCAGAACCTCGGACTGGTTTCCGGACATGAACCCGGCCAGCCCGACCAGTGCGACGATCAGCGGCAGGACGATTCGTGGCCGGTTGAACCGTATCCGCGGCCAGAACAGGATGGTGGCGACGAACGCCGCCAGGCACAGATATGATCCCGCGTCGGTTCGTGCCGAGGCCGCCAATCCGGCTCCGACGACGGCGAGCAGACCCGACAAGACAGTACGAACCCGCGAGGTGGCGACAAAAGCGGCATACATCGAGAACCAGGCCACCGTCACCCCGATCAGCGCCCATCCGCTCGGATTGATCGAGGCCACCAGGTAGATCATCAAGGGCACGCACACCGGCAGGGTGCTGTACGCCAGCAGGCGCCGCCCCGACCGGGGCAGGGCGATCGCGACCAGCCCGATCAGGACGATGGCGATCGCGCCGTTCACCACGCGCATGACCAGAACCGACCGATAGACATCCGGCCCCACGAACACGTGCATGATTGTGTAGTACAGCCCCGGGTACTGGCCGGTGTTGACCCGGGCTGTGAACACGTTGACATCGGCGATCCGGGTGGTGCAGGCACCTGACACGGTCGCGTTCCCGGCGTAACAGCCCGAAGAATTGGCCACCTGCGCCGGGACCTCCACCTCCACCACGCCACGAGAATCAGTACGGACGTTGCACGAATGGTCCAAAGGCGCAGGACACCAGATGCTGGCCATGTGGTAATCGTCGTCAGGGGAAGACCCGACCGGGGACGACAGGGCCCAGGCGAACACCGTCGCCGCACCACCGACAATCGCCAAAATGGCTGCGACAAGGGAATACGCATGTCTACGCAGCCAACTCCCGCTCAGGGTGGCAGCGCTGGATGCTCGGTCCATTGTCGCACTCGTCCCTGAAGGACACTGCCCCCATCATCACCGGCCATCGGTTAGGAAGTGCCCCCCACGAAGCCACATGCTACTACAGCGACCTTTGACAATCCTGAATCACCGATGGACGCCGGACACCAGGCTAGGCTAGAGACGTCCACGGCAGAAAGGCGGTTCGGCGATGATCACCGTCCTGATGGCCACCTTCAACGGAGCCCAGTACGTCGGGGAACAACTGGACTCGTTGCTGCGCCAAACCCGTGCGCCGGACCGGATCCTGATCCGGGACGACCGCTCCACCGACTCCACGGCCGAGATTCTGAGCCGCTACCAACGCGCCCATCCGGACCTGATCGAGGTGAGCATCAACCAGGTCAATTCGGGCAACGCCGGACGCAATTTCATGTCCATGATGACCACCGAACGCGACGACTACGTCATGCTGTGCGATCAGGACGACATCTGGCTGCCGGACAAGATCGAACTCACCAGCGCCCGGATGGCCCAGTTGGAGGCACAGTGGGGCGCCTCGGTCCCCTGCCTGGTCCACACCGATCTGACGGTCGTCGACGAAGACCTGACCCCGACCGGGGATTCCTTCCGGACCAGCACTTTCGCCAACTACGACCGTACTGAACTGAAGGACCAGATCATCCAGAACACGGCCACCGGCTGCACGATCATGTACAACCGGGCCCTGGCCCAACTGATCACCGAAGTCCCCCAGCACATGGTCATGCACGACTGGTGGATTTCCCTGATCGCGGCCGCTTTCGGCCAGATCGGCCACATCGACGACTGCACGGTGTTGTACCGCCAGCACCAGGCCAACCAGATCGGGGTCGCCGACATGCGCACACTGCGTTACAAGCTGTCTCGTCTGATCAATCCGGATCGCGTACGGGCAGACATCGCCAAGACCTATCCCCAGGCCCTCGAGTTGAAATCCCTGTTTTCCCACCGCCTGAGCCCGGACCAGATCCGGCTCCTGGACTCGTACTGCGCGATCCCCCACCTGAACAAAGTGCACAAGATTGCCATGGTCGCCCGCCTGGGAGTCTGGAAGACCGGCTTCTCACGCAATGTCGCGTACCTGCTGTTCATCTGAAAGTTAGAGAAATCTTAGTTGGCCGCAAGAGCCCGCCACGTCAGGCAGATAGCGATCCTGGCCCTTCGACTCCTGATACAGTCATAGACGGATACCTACATGACTGCTCGCCGGGGACACCACCATCATCCTTGACCGGTGTATGGCGACGGCGAGTGGACTAGGAGCATGCTGAAATACGCTGCTCCTATGCACAGGGGGGACAGGGGCCGCCTGCCTGTGCAGTGATCATGCCATTCACCTGGGGGGCTCTTCTCCCTCGACAACGAACGGAAGACGATGGCGGCTCAGCTAAGTGCATCCCCTGGTTCTCGCGACCAGGACCGTGTTGCGCCGCATGACTTCACCCTGTTGATGGCCGTGTACGCCGACGATGACGAAACCAATGTGCGTTCTGCCTATCTGAGTGCGACCGCACATCAGACATTGCCACCCACAGCCGTGGTGATCGTCCGCGACGGTCCGGTCACCGCTGGGGTGGCCGGGTGGCTGGATGAAATCTCGGCCGACCCTGGCGTCACCGTCGTGGCTCTGGAGACGAACCAGGGCCTGGCCAGGGCTTTGAATGAGGGGCTGGCCCACATCCACACCGATCTGGTCGCGCGGGCCGACGCGGACGACATCTGCCTGCCAACGCGCTTCGCCCGCCAGATTCCGCTGATTTCTTCGGGCCTGGACGTGGTCGGCAGCGCGATTTCCGAGTTCAGCAAGGATCCCAGACGTCCTGGACCAGTACGAACAGTGGCGACCACCCAA
>WRFP01000081.1 GCA_009778725.1 Propionibacteriaceae bacterium | reverse complement strand
TGAGATGGTGGACGCGTTTTCCGCCATCGTCCACACGGACAAGGCGTACGCCTATGGGGTCGAGATGGTGGGACGCTTGCGCAAACTGATTCCGCGCCAACAGTTCGAGGTGCCCATCCAGGCAGCCATCGGGTCGCGTGTCATTTCCCGCGAAACCATCAGGGCCGTCCGCAAGGATGTCCTGGCCAAGTGTTACGGTGGCGACATCACCCGCAAGCGTAAGCTGCTTGAGAAGCAGAAAGAGGGCAAGAAGCGCATGAAGATGGTGGGCCGCGTCGAGGTTCCCCAAGAAGCCTTTGTTGCTGCGTTGGCCACATCTGAGACACGTTAAACGAGGAAGCGTCCCATTCGTACGAGCGGGGCAAAGAGAGGCATTGTCCTTGTTCTGTGGATGGTCACGATCAGTGGGAGGACGATTCGGTGACGCAAGGGTGTGCCCACTATGGGATGCCAGATCAGGCGGTTTCGCCACACCGCGTCGCCAAGTGGGGCGAGCGCTTGGACCAAGGCACGGTAGTACGCAAGAAAAGAACGTAGATTGCCCACTTTGACGAAGATGAGGAAGAATACCGTGATACCCAAAATGTAGTAGTCCAAGATGGGGTCGGTGGGGTCAAAGGATTTCCGCCGGGTGACGAGGTGGCTGATCATGTCAACGATTTGCCGAGGCGTATCCGGGCTCGAAGATGCCCAGATGCGACGGCTGGTCGATTCTTTGTTGAGCAGCCAGTTGTAGCCACTGCGAGGGAGAAAAGCAACGCGACTTCCAACCAAGCCACTCTCCGCGAAGACGAATGGAATGTCCTCGCCGAAACCTCCCTCCCAGAACTCGATGTCATGTTCAGCGAGGAATGAGGTCCGGTGCATCTTGGCCCACGCTGCATCGACCGTCCATCGACCGAACCCCTCCGGATGAGGGTCCGGGATCACGGTTTCTTTGATTTTTCCATCCGATGTGAGGTGCTGGTACCCAGCGATGACGACGTCGACATCATCGAGGTGGGGATAGTCCAGAAAGGATTCGAGCAAGCCGGCGTCGAGATGGTCGTCCTGGTCCAAGAAGGTGACCCAGGTGGTCGACGTCTTCCGCAGGGCCAGGTTTCTGGCGCAGGCAACTCCTCGGTTGTCCTGATCAAGGACGGTGATGTTGTCAGGGAAGCGGTCTTCATACGAGTGCAGGATTTCGGCGGAGTTGTCCGTCGAGCCGTCATTGACCGCCACGAGCAGCCACATGTCCCGGTCCATGGTCTGGTTGAGAACACTTCCGATGGCCCGATGCAAATAATTCGCGCCATTATGCACAGGTAGAATGATGGTCAGTTGTGGATATGCCATCTTTATTCCCCGCCCTGTCAGAATCGAACATTGCTCCTGATACGAACCTATTACAGCTTATCAGAATGATGTTCAGTCTGAATAGTATCTTATTTAATTAGTGCAAAATATTTCTAAGTGATACCTTAATACTGGTGTTTTACCCCCCTTTCATGGCACACTCGAAGGGTGTCTGGCGCTGTAGGTCTGTATATCCACATCCCGTGGTGCCTCGTCAGGTGCGGGTATTGTGACTTCAACACCTACGTTTTCAATCCATTAACCGAGCAGCGGTACGCCCAATCCTATGTGGATGCCCTGTGTGACGAAGTGGACGTGGCTCATCGCGTACTGGGAACAACTACTGTTAATACGATCTACTTCGGCGGGGGTACGCCGTCGCTGATGGCGGTTCAGGACTATCGCAGGATCCTCGATCAGGTCCGAGAGGGGTTCGAGATCGCCGCCGACGCGGAGATCACAACTGAGGCCAATCCCGAAACCCTGACTCTGGACCACCTGGAGCAGATCAGAGCAACCGGCGTGAATCGTTTATCCCTGGGCATGCAATCCTCAACCCCTCATGTCCTGGCAACTCTGGACCGCGTCCACACCGCGGGTCGAGTAGCCGAGGTTGTGGATTGGGCCCGTCGCGCAGGCTTCACGAACCTCTCCTTGGACCTGATCTACGGTACGCCGGGGGAGTCGATGGCTGATTGGCGCGACAGTCTGCGTACTGCCGTGGACCTGGCGCCCGAGCACGTGTCCGCCTACTCTCTGATCGTGGAGGAGGGCACTCGGCTGGCTCGTCGCATGGCTGCAGGCCAGTTACCTCACCCTGATGAGGATGACCTAGCTGACAAGTACATATGCGCCGACGAGATCCTCTCCTCTGCCGGATTCCAGTGGTACGAGGTGAGCAACTGGTCCAAGCCGGGCCATGAATGCCGCCACAATCTGGGGTACTGGCGCTGCCAACCCTGGTGGGGGATCGGTGCCGGAGCCCACTCATTTATCGACCACATGCGTTGGTGGAACCACAAGCGCCCCGAAACCTACATCCAAGCCTTGGCAGACACAGGCTCACCAATTGCGGGCAGCGAACAACTGACCGCAGACCAGGCCCACACCGAGTCGGTCATGCTGGCTCTGCGCCTACGTGAGGGTATCGATGAGAGCGTTCTCACCCAGCAGGAAAAAGAACGAGCGCTCGAGTACGTCCAGTCCGGTCATCTAACTCACCCCGGTTCCCGGTTCGTCTGTACCCGGGCAGGCCGCCTGATCGCCGACGGGATCGTCCGAGAAATCCTGGGAGCGTGCTGAAAACCCGCCCATGACCACCGCCAAGGGCCAACTCAGCAACATCGGTGACGGTGGCCCTTGACAGTGGTGGCTTGAGGGATTGAACATAAATCGATTCAGATCTATTTATATTGACTCTATAGACAATTACCTGTTCGACTTGGTACTCTATGCCGCGCACTATCCCAGAATGAGCCTACGTCCATATTGTGGACACCCCATAGCAGGGTTGTCGCTACATTCGTACGTAAGTTGCGCTGATACGCTGATTCGGTGGGCACATCACAACCAGGTTCCAAGGCTAAGACCCGCGGTGGCCGCCGCAGGTTCCGCTGGCTTCGCCGACTGGTGTTGGCGGTTGTCATCGTGGTCTTCCTGGCCGTCGCCGCACCGCTGGCCGTCGTCGGGATCGCCAGCGGGTCCCGGATGTACTCAGTTACCGATGTTCCCGCCCACGATGTGGCGATCGTCTACGGTGCCGGTCTCCAAGATGGCGGACCTGGCCCCTACCTCGTCGCCCGCCTCATCATCGCCCGCGACCTCTACCAGGCGGGCAAGGTCAAGGTCATCCTGGTCTCCGGCGACAACCTCACTGTCTACCACAACGAGCCCCTGGCCATGATGCAATGGCTGGTCGACCAGGGCGTACCCGCCGACAAGATCGTCGAGGACTTCGCGGGAGCCGACACCTACTCCACCTGTGTCCGCGCCCGTCAGATTTTCGGCGTCACTTCCGCGATCCTCGTCTCCCAGACATACCATCTTCCCCGGGCCGTGACCACCTGCCGCCTGGTCGGTGTCGACGCGGTCGGCGTGGGCGATTCATCAGTACGAGCGGGCAACCGCTCCATGTGGATCAGCTACCAAGTCCGGGAAGTACTGGCCGACGCCAAAATGCTGGCCAGCGTCGTCACCAGCCGCAAACCGATCCTGGGCCCCTACGATCCCGCCGTCGACCACGCACTCGGACGCTGACCCCGAACGACAGGTGAAAAACATGACGCGTTACTCCTCAGATGTCCTGGCCCCCGGTTGGCGGAAGGCGGGCAAACCAGTGACCACACCCCAAACCCTGGAGGTTGGCCTGGTCGTCGAAGACCCGACGAGCGGTTTCGTCGGCGCTGTCACCCGCTGGGAGAACGGGCTGGTCGTCCTGGAGGACCGCTTGGGCAAACTCAAGAGTTTTCCGATCGGCCCCGGCTTCTGGGTTGACGGCAAACCAGTCGAGTTGAAGGTCCCAGGACGCGCTTCCGCTACCCCCACCCACACCCGTTCCGGCTCCAGGATCGCCCCAACAACCGCGCCCAAGACCGCCCACGAATCCCGCATCTGGGTCGAGGGAATCCACGACGCCGAACTGATCGAAAAGGTCTGGGGCGACGACCTGCGCTACCTGGGAATCGTGGTCGAACCCCTCGGCGGCATCGACCACCTGGCCGAACGGGTCGAGCAGCACGCTCCTCATGACACCCGCCTCCTCGGAATCCTGGTCGACCACCTCATCCAGGGCACCAAAGAAACCCGCATCGTCACCGGCGTCATGAAGGGCCAGTACGCCGACGCCGTCCTGATCACCGGCCACCGCTACGTCGACATCTGGCAAGCCGTACGCCCATCCAGCCTGGGCCTTCAGGCCTGGCCCGAGGTCCCCCGGGGAACCGACTGGAAACAAGGCATCTGCGCCGGGCTCGGCTGGCCCCACCGTACCCCGGAAGACCTGGCCAGAGCCTGGCGAAAGATTCTGGCCCACGTCAAGTCCTGGGAAGACCTCGACCGCCCCTTCGTCACCGAGGTTGAGCGTTTGATCGACTTCGTCCAGCCCGACGATCTGGACTGAATCGCTGGCGTCGTGAGCAATCGGTGAACTCATGCTGGTTCACCCGGGCCAGGACCACTTCACAGATGCGCTATCATATATAGCGAGTGGATGAGGGGCTGCATGCGGTTGTCACTACCTAGGCAGCAGGCGAAGATGAATGAGGAATGTGAGACACCGGTTGGCTCCAGCGTACGTACGGCCTTGTGGCTGGACCTGATCGGCTGGTGTGGAGCGGCATCGTGGATGCTGATGATGACCAGCCCGTACTCGATTTTCGATGTGGGCCAGGTGGACACCCTGACAGGCAGCATTCTGGAATCGGCTTTCGCCTTCATCTCGGCTGTCACCGTGATCATTTTGTCCTTGTGGTTCGGGCAGGACCAGGAGGGCTTGGACAAAGTGGCGGGCATCACCACCCCGCTGGTCGTCCTGCTCACGGTCGTCTTCCCACTGCTGCCACCTACTCCAGGCGCTCTGGCGTTTCTCTTCAGCACGATGCTGATGGGCCCGGTGATGACCCGGCAGATGCTCGTCGTTGTCCGTGAAGGCTCTGGCGACTACCGCTTCACCCGGTACATGACCGGTGCGGTGTGTGCGTCCGTCGTCATGGTCATGTGGGGGCTGATCCACCCCCCAGATGCCATCGCTTTCCTGGTCCCCGCTGCCGCCGCCATTCTGGCGTGGATCGGTTTGCAGCGGCGCCCGACCCTGCCCCTTGCGGCAGTCTCCGCCCGTACTCCCAAGAAATTTGCGGGCTCCTGGATCATCATCGCGGCGATTATTGTCATCTCGTCTTGTCTGGTCTGGTTCCGCGCCCTCCTGCTCGACCTGGCGTCGGTGGGCACTAATCCGTCCACCATCGACGACGTGGTCGCCACGCTCATCTGGCGGGTCCCCACAGCTATCGGGCTGCTCGTGTTCGCCGTCATCGTCGACCGAGGCTACGAGCGCGTCGGCGTGGTGGCCAGCATGGGTCTGTTCCTGATCGGTCTGATCGGACTGCTCGTCTTCGCTCGGCCCTACCCGGGGTCGGTGTTCCCCCTGACCTTGGCGGTCGACTTGGGCGGCATCTACACGATGTTCTTCTTCGTGTCCTTCCCGCTCCACCTTTTAGACAGTACGAGGCGGCCGATGTTCGTGGCCGCCGGGGGTTTTCTCTTCTTCATTTCGTACGATGCCAACAAGTGGATCACCATTCCTTCGGCATTCCACCATCTGGGGCCCGCGTTGCTCCTGCCGACCACAGGGCTGACCATCTTGTTTGTCGTCGTCTATATCGTGTTTGAACGCTATCGACAACTCACATTTGGCGATACTGTCCAGACGATCCTGCTCGACCAGCGTGAGGCCGGCGCCGACGCTGGCTCGATGCAGAACACCACACAGGCCAGACCTGATGCCAGTACGTCCGCTGTCAACTTCCTGACCGATCGAGAAATAGACATTGCTCTTCTCTTGATCGAGGGCAACCGGCGTGATGTCATCGCCCGCAAACTGCGCCGGAGCACCGACGAGATCAGCCGCGACATCGACTCCATGCGTGCCAAGTTCACTGGTCAGGAGGACCCCGACCCGGCAGTGTCCTGCGCCAGTCACGCCTTCAATCTCACCCGGCGCGAAACCGATGTGCTGCGCTGCCTGACCCGCTCGATGTCGAATCCGGCCATCGCCGCCGAACTGTTCATCGCCGAAGACACCGTCAAGAAACACGTCCGCAGCCTGATGTCGAAGATCCCCGTCGCCGACCGCCGACAAGTTCCAGACTGGATCAGCACCTTCGAAGAGCAGCCGCAGCCGGTGATGAGCATCTGAAGCCGGTTCGCCCCCTTCCTGCCGTCTATTTTGACTACCCACCCTGCCTGACCAGGCTATTTGCCCTCGTGGGGTAGTTTTTGAGAGCAAATTACCACCCCTCTTTCAGCTGCTCCTCGGCCCAGGGTGGTAGTTCTGACATCGATTTTCCCCCCTCCGTCAGGCCTCAGGGGCAGGTTTTACGCGCTTTTTCCCCTGCCGGATTCTGCTGTGTCGAACTACTGTCGATGGGGGCGAGGCCTTGAGCTTTGCCCATGGTGTGGGCAGTTGCAGGACAGAAAGGAAACACACCAATGAAGATGAGGGGGGACGCCGGGATGATTCACCGGCGTCGTATCGGTCGGGGGGTAGCGGTGGCAGCCACCGCTTCGCTCGTGACCGCCATGATGACAGTGGGCACACTGACTTCCATCGTCCACGCGGATCCGGTCGGGCCACCCGTTCAGGTCGCCGGCCTGTCGACCGGTTTCGAAAATGGCTACCAGTTGAATCTGAACGACGACAACAACGCCCACATGAACGTGTGGGGCAACGAGGACGGCGGCAACCAGCGTGTCACCGTGGCTGTCGTCCAGGGTGGTGCGCACTCAGGTAACGCGGCCGCCTGCGTGTCCAACCGGGTGTCCAACCAATCCGGTTTGGCGATCAACACCCAGGACCTGGTTCCCGGGACTCTCTACTCGTTCAGCGCGTGGATGAAGTTCACCGGCAACGAGGATCCGGGCACCACGGTGGCTCTCACGGCGTACGTCCCGGGAGCTTCCGACGAATTCCCGTACTTCGGGAGGAGCATGCAGGTCGGCGCCAACTGGACGCAGATTTCCAGCCAGTTCGTGGCCCCGGTCGTTGGCACCTATGCCCATATCTTCTTCTCAACCGAAGGGCAGAACGACAAGCTGTCGGATTACTGTGTCGACGATATCTCCTTCATGGCCCAGGACCGGGCAGCCGACCTGGCGCTGACCCCGTTGAAGGACACGATGGGCGGTGTCCCGGTGGGGGCGGCTGTCTGCGATGACGGACAACTCTTCGGTGCGACGAAGGACCTTCTCACGACGAATTTCAGCCAGGTGACACCCTGCAATGCGATGAAGGTGTCCTCCTGGTATGACGGCAATGGCAATTTCCGTGCGAGTCCGGGAGCCTTGAGCCTGATGACCTTTGCCCAGCAGAACAACATGCGTGTGTACGGGCATAATCTGGTCTGGCATGAGAGCAATCCCGATTGGTGGTTCGATGTCAGTGCCGCCGACCCGACGCCCTTGATCGATCCGGCCACCAACCAGCCCATCGCTCAGGCGGCTGCCATCATGACCCAGCGCCTGCACGATCACATCTTCGATGTGGCCCAGGCACTGTCGGCGGCCCCGTACGGGCTCTTCGGCTCGGCATCGAATCCCCTCGTCGCATTCGACGTTGTCAACGAGGCGTTGGACCTCTGGAATCCCGCCGGCGGCCTGTACCAGTACGAGTGGTCGGCCATCCTCGGGACGGACCCCAAGACCGGTTATATCGCCCTGGCTTTCCAGGACGCCGATCAGGCCTTCAACCACGTGTACGCGCAACCGGGAGTCGATCGCCCCATCAAATTGTTCATCAATGAGTACGGTACCGAAACCGGCTTCGCCACGTACAGTGCCGTTGCTTCGAAGGAATTACACAACACGGTCAGTGACCTTGTGAACGCCGGGATCCCGATCGACGGTATCGGCCATCAATTCCATGACCGGATCGCCAACCTCACCACCGATGCCCAGAACAATCCGATCGGTCTTCAGGACAATCCCATTCCCGCACAGAACCTGGAAGATAATCTGAACTACTTCAACGACATCCCGGGCATCGTCCAGGCCGTCACGGAGTTCGACGTCGACCTGGCTCCGAACGCCGCCATGAACGGCGGTGTCGTACCCGATGCTGCCCTGCAAGAGCAGGGCCAGTACTACAAGGACGCGTTTGCAGGCTTCCGCGACTTCGCCCAAGCCAATCCCGGCAAGCTGTTTTCGGTCACCACCTGGGGTGTCAACGACAACACCAGCCCGGGCGATTCGGCCCAAGCAGTCTCGGCCCTGCTGTTCGACGCCAACCTGAGCGCCAAGCCCGCCTACCTCGGCGCGGTCGGCGACGCAGCCCCTCCCAACCCGGTGGCCCCTGATGCTCCGGTGATCACCTCTCCGGTGGATCAGTCCAGTGTCGAGGGTAGTCCGGTGACGGTGTCGGGCACTGCTGTGGCTGGTGGAGATGTGAGTGTCAGTGATGGTGCTGCTGTGGCATGCACGACTGTGGCTGCGGCGGATGGTTCGTGGTCCTGTGATGCCGACTTGGCAGTCGGGGACCACATACTGACTGCGATTCAGAGCGTCGATGGCCAAGATTCGGTTGCGTCTGATGTTGTGAAGGTCACTGTCACTGTGGCTCCACCGGTTCCTCCGGTGGTCCCGGATGCTCCGGTGATCACCTCTCCGGTGGACAAGGCGAGTGTGGAGACCAGTCTCGTGACGGTGTCGGGCACTGGTGTTGCTGGCGACACAGTAACTGTTCATGATGGCGACGCCATGGCATGCACAACTGTTGTGGCTGCGGATGGGTCGTGGTCCTGTGATGCCGAATTGACTGTTGGTGACCATTCGTTGACTGCCATTCAGAGCGTCGATGGTCTCGACTCCGATCCGTCTGCCGCTGTGAGTGTCAGTGTGACGGGAGCACCGAATCCGACCGAGCCGACGCCAACGAGTCCGACGACCGAGCCGACGCCGACGAGTCCGACAACTGGTCCGACGCCGACGAATCCCGCGACTGGGCCAACACCGTCGACTCCGACGCCGACGAGTCCGACGACCGAGCCGACGCCGACGAGTCCGACGACTGGTCCGACGCCGACGAATCCCGCGACTGGGCCAACACCGTCGACTCCGACGCCGACGAGTCCGACGACTGAGCCGACGCCGACGAGTCCGACGACCGAGCCGACGCCGACCAGTCCGACACCTGGTCCGACGCCGACCAATCCCACGACGGGTCCGACGCCGTCGACTCCGACTCCGACAGGTCCGACGTCCGAGCCGACGCCGACGAGTCCGACGACCGAGCCGACACCGACCAGTCCGACACCTGGTCCGACACCGACCAATCCGACGACTGGTCCGACGCCGACCAATCCCACGACGGGTCCGATACCGTCGACTCCGACTCCGACGAGTCCGACGACTGAGCCAACTCCGACGAATCCGACGACTGGTCCGACACCGTCGACTCCGACTCCGACGAGTCCGACGACTGAGCCAACTCCGACGAATCC
>WRFP01000080.1 GCA_009778725.1 Propionibacteriaceae bacterium | reverse complement strand
GGGGCCAAGGTCTATCTCAAGCGCGAAGACCTCAACCACACCGGCTCGCACAAGATCAACAATGTGCTGGGGCAATGCCTGCTGGCGAAGAGAATGGGCAAGACCCGGGTGATCGCGGAGACCGGAGCCGGACAACATGGCGTGGCGACCGCCACCGCCGCGGCCCTGCTCGGCCTGGAATGTGAAGTCTTCATGGGCCAGGAGGACACCGAACGCCAGGCGCTCAACGTGTATCGCATGGAGTTGCTGGGCGCCACCGTTCACCCGGTCGTCACGGGCACCCAGGTCCTGAAAGACGCTGTCAACGAGACGATGCGCGAGTGGACCCGCCGGATCTCCGACACCCACTACGTGCTCGGATCGGTGATGGGCCCCCATCCTTTCCCCACGATGGTCCGTGATTTCCAGGCTGTCATCGGGCGCGAGGCGCGCGCGCAGATCCTGGACCAGGAGGGCCGCCTACCCGCGGCGGTGCTGGCGTGTGTGGGCGGAGGCAGTAACTCGATCGGCATCTTCCACGCTTTCATCGACGACGCGTCGGTGGCCCTGATCGGCTGTGAGGCTGCGGGGCTCGGCGTGGACACCCCCCGTACTGCCGCGACCATGGCCACCGGATCGGTCGGCATCTTCCACGGCATGAAGTCGTACTTCTGCCAAGACGAGGCCGGCCAGATCGCACCGGTGTATTCGATCTCCGCCGGTTTGGACTACCCCGGCATCGGCCCGGAACACGCCTGGTTGCACGACACGGGCCGGGCTTCGTACGTCCCGGTTACCGACGACCAGGCAGTGCGGGGGTTCGAGTATCTGGCGCATGCCGAGGGGATCATCTGCGCCATCGAATCCGCGCACGCCGTGGCCCATGCCCTGGACATCGTGCCCCAGCTGGACCCCCAGGACAGTGTCATTATCTGTTTGTCGGGCCGTGGCGACAAGGACGTGGCGGCCATCGCACGTTACCGGGGCCAAGACCTGGTGGAGGAGTGACCATGCCGGCTGACACCATCACCCGCGCTTTTGCCCACAAGGCTTTCATCGGCTTTCTGACCGGCGGGGATCCGAGTCTGGAGGACACCCGGCGCTACGTGAACCTGATGGCTGCCGCGGGCGCCGACCTGGTCGAAATCGGTGTGCCCTTCTCCGACCCCATCGCGGAAGGCCCGGCCATCCAGCAGGCCAGTGCCCGCGCGCTGGCTGCCCACACCACCCCCGAGAAGCTCTTCGGCTTGGTCGACGACCTGCGCCGCCTCGACGGGCTGACTATTCCGCTGGCCATGATGACCTACCTCAACCCGGTCCATCATTACGGCTATGAGGCTTTCTTCGCGCGGGCGGCGGATGTCGGTGTCGACGCGCTGATCATTCCCGACCTGCCCTTCGACGAGCATGAGGAAGTCCGGCAGGCAGCCGCGTCGGCCCGGGTGGCTGTGATCTCCATGATCGCCCCCACCTCAGCGGCCCGGATCCGGCAGATCGCCTCACACGCCGAAGGGTTCATCTATCTCGTCAGTTCCCTGGGAGTCACGGGGGTCCGATCAACAATCACCACAGACATTGCGACCATCGTGGCCCAGATCCGCGACGTCACCGATGTACCTGTGGCGGTCGGCTTCGGCATCTCGACACCGGCCCAGGCGGCGGCGATGGCAAGTCTGGCCGATGGGGCCATCGTCGGAAGCGCCATCGTGCGGCTGATCGGGGAGCTGGGATCGCTCGCCGACGAAGCCATCGATCACTATGTGCGCGAGATGGTCCGGGCCATGAGGTAACCCTGCGGTGGCGCCCGGGTTAGGGGACGCCTTTACACTAGGAGCGTGCTGAAATACGCTGTTCCGAGCGAGGACGTGCCGGGCGGGATGAGCTGGTGACACCACATCGCCCGATCCGGTGCGCCGCAGCCGGGACATGGTATTTCAGCACGCTCCTAGATCCCGGCTTCAAGCTGCCAGTCCACGAGGAGAACAATGCCCGCAGCAATCATTCTGTCCGGCGCCGGTCGGTACGCGGATCCCTGGCATCAGTACGGCGACACGTCGGCGGAACTGCTCACCCTGGCCCACGACGACGGCTGGGATGTCACAATCGCCGAGGACATCGACCGTACCTTGGCTGACGGCCTGGACGGCATCGATCTGCTGATCGTCAACGCCGGTGACTCCGATCAGGAACCGGCCGAGGACCCCTCGCTGATCGAGCGGGGACGCGCCCAGCTGGCGATCGCTTTCGAACGAGGAATATCGGTCCTGGCAATCCACAACGCTGCATCCAGTCTGCGCGATTATCCCCAGTTCCGCTCCGCTCTCGGCGGACAGTGGGTGACCGGGCACTCCTGGCACCCTCCCATCTTTGAGATCCACGTCCGCCTGGAGCATGACGTGATCGTGGAAGGATTGGGCGATTTCACCGTCGCCGACGAGCGGTACACCGATCTGCTGACCGACAAGGACATCGAACCCCTCGCCAGCACGCGCGACAAGAACCGTGAGTATATCCTGGCCTGGGCCCATCAGTACGGCACCGCCCGGGTGATTTACAGCTCGCTCGGGCACAACACCGCTTCCTACGCATCCCGGGGCCACAAGGCCTTCCTCCTGCGCGCGCTGACATGGTTGCTGCCGCGGCCGGTCTTCGCAGATTCATAGACCGTTGTCACTGTCCGGTCATGGCCGATGTCATGCCCGAATGGTGGTAGAAATATTCCATGACCACATCTGAAACCCTTGACGTCATCGCGCGCCGGTACGCCTGCCGGGCCTTCCAAGACACCCCCGTACCCGAAGACATCGTCAGGGCTGTCGCCGAAGCCGGTGTCCGCGCCCCCAGTGCCATCAACCGCCAGCCCTGGAGACTGACCGTCATTACGGACCGGGCGAAAATGGCCGAAATCGAACAGGCTGGAGTCGAGAGACTGCGGGCGAACGATCCTGCCGGATTCGCCCGAGCGCAAAAACGCGGTCTGCGCCTGCTCTACAACGCCTCCGCGATGATCATCGTGTCCACCGAAGCGATGGTCAGTCCCTATCCCGTGGAGATGGATGCAGGGATCGTGGCCTCCCACCTGGTGCTGGCCGCCACGTCGCTCGGCCTGGACACCTGTGTGGCCGCCATGCCGGGAGCAGGGCTCGACGACCCCATTCTGAAGGCCAGGTACCTTCCCGAAGGATTCGATTTCGCGATCAGCGTCCTGCTCGGCTATGCCGCCACTCCGGGCGGAACCCCCCATGTGCCCGATTTCTCGAAGATCGTGTACGTCTGATCGATTCCTGGCTGCTGGAACGGAACTGATTGTCGCCAGGTCTGGATGCCTGGTACAGTTATGGCCGCGCGTGAGCGCATTCGACGAACGAAGAGGAAGACCCCCGTGGCAAACATCAAGTCGCAGTTGAAGAGGATCAAGACCAACGAGATCTCTCGCCAACGCAACAAGTCAGTCAAGTCCAAGCTGCGCACCGAAATCCGCAAGGTACGCGAGGCCGTGGAAGCCGGCGACGCCGACAAGGCCGCCGAACTGGCCCGGGTTGCCTGTCGCAGCCTCGACAAGGCCGTCAGCAAGGGTGTCATCCACGCCAACAACGCAGCCAACCGCAAGTCTGCGGTGACCAAGGCAGCTGCCCTGGTCTGAGCGACCACCCAGTCTCCAGCGCCCCGGGATCCGGGGCGCTTTGTCATGTCCGGCACCTGGCCCCATCGGGCCCGCATCATGGACTCAGGAGTCCTCAATTCGAGATCACAACCAATGCTCCCTTCTGGGATTTTCTCATCTTTTACCTTGTCAAAAGGCTTGCTTTCCCTTATCCGGACACCCGGAAAAGATAGCCTGTCGATGACCTAGACTGTTCAGGCTTTCGAATCGAAGGAGAGCCTGAATGACCCACGCAGAGCGGCTGGACCGCCTTCCCTTCACCCGTCTCCACACCAAACTGTTAATCGGATCAGGCCTGGGCTGGGCCCTGGATGCCATGGATGTGGGACTGATTTCCTTCATCATCGTGCAGTTGGGAGTCGTGTGGCATATCAGTGCCTCCACCGCCGGATGGCTGACCTCCGCAGGCTTCATCGGGATGGCACTGGGCGCCTCCCTGGGCGGCTTGCTGGCAGACAAGATCGGACGCCGCCAAGTCTTCGCCGTCACCTTGCTGATCTATGGCCTGGCCACCGGGGCCTCGGCCCTGTCCGCCACGGTGGGACTGCTGATCGCCCTGCGCGTGGTGGTCGGACTCGGCCTCGGCGCAGAACTTCCGGTCGCGTCCACTCTGGTCTCGGAATTCGCACCGGCCCGGATCCGGGGCCGGGTGATCGTGATCTTGGAGGCCTTCTGGGCTCTGGGCTGGACCTTCTCAGCGCTGATCGGGTATTTCGTGGTCCCACTCGGCCGTACTGGTTGGCGATGGGCCCTGGCCCTCGGAGCGATTCCCGCCATCTATGCCATCGCGATCCGCGCGGGGCTGCCGGAGTCCGTCCGCTTCCTGGTCAGAAAAGGACGGCCAGCCGAAGCGGAGAAGATCGTCACCCAGTTCGAACAGGCGGCCAAGGTCACGTCACCGCCGCCGGCCGCCACGACGGCAGTCGACGAGGTCGCCGAGCCTGCCGCCCGTACCTCGGCCCTGTGGGCACCAGGGTTGCGCTCCCGGTCGATCCTGATCGGTCTGGTCTGGTTCTGCGTGAACTTTTCGTACTACGGGGCTTTCATCTGGCTCCCATCTTTGCTCGTCAAGGATGGGATCACCATCACGAAGTCATTCCAGTACTACCTGTTCATGATCCTCGCCCAGCTACCCGGGTACGCCGCGGCCGCCTTCACCATCGAAAAGTGGGGACGCCGGCCAACCCTGGGTGTCTTCCTGCTCGGATCGGCTGCCGCGGCGGGCTTGTTCGCCCTGGCACACTCCCCCGCGGCGATCATCGCAGCCGGAATGACGCTGTCCTTCTTCAACCTGGGCGCCTGGGGCGCCCTCTACGCCTCGACCCCCGAACTGTTCCCCACTCACCTGCGAGGAACGGGAAGCGGATGGGCCGCGGGCTTCGGGCGGGTCGCCTCCATCATCGCCCCGCTGATCGTCCCGGCTCTGATGGGACACGGAACCGCCATGCTTTTCGTCATGTTCGCGATCAGCTTCCTGGTGGCCTGTGTCCTGAGCCTCCTGCTGCCTGAATTGAAGGGCACCAGCCTGGTGTGAGAACCAGCACACACGAGGCTGCGAACCAGGTGTGACTTTCCCTGTGTCGCAATTTCCCACTGGCTGAGCGTCTCCACATCCGCCACACCCGGTACCCTCTTGTCGCCATGCCGTAAGATATCGAACAGACTGGTCATATGCCGGTTCGACAAGTGGAAGGACCTCGACGTGAACGTCGATCAGTATTCCGCCGCTGACGAGGATCCCGTGCCTGCACGGGCATCTGGCTCCGGCCCGGCCCGGGCGATCGCCCCGCGGTCGCACAAACGCGCCATCGTCGTCGTCATCATCGTTGTCGTGGTCCTGCTCTTGCTGGGCTGGGGCGCGGTCTATGTCGTACCGAAGTATCTCAATCCGCCGTCCACACCGGGCCATGCCACCTCGCCGACGGACGCGGTGCAGGCTTACCTGGACGCGCTGTCACACGGGGATGCCACCACAGCGCTGTCGTACAGCACGGCCCAGCCATCCGACTCCACCTTCGCCAATGACCAGTTCCTGGCGGCCGCCATCAGCGCCAACCCGTTGACCGACATCCAGGTGCCCGCCGGACAATCGACCACTTCTCCTGCCCAGATCCAGGCGACCTACACTCTGGCAGACCACCAGGTCCAGGCCCACTTCACCGTGCAGAAGTACGGACGCGACTGGCGGCTGGACTGGGGGTTCCTCCCGCTCGACCTGTCGAATCTGACCGCGAAATCGGTCCCCATCACCATCAACGGTGTGGGCGTGGGTGTGGCCTCGATGGTCTATCTGTTCCCCGGGACGTACACCTTCGCCAGCCTCAATCCCATGCTGGCTCTCAACGCGCCCACCTTCACCATCGACTATCCGGAAGCCAACCCGTCGCTCTCGGAGGGGTTCGTCCTGTCCGACGATGCCGTCGCCCGGATCCAGGCGGCAGCGAAAGACCACCTGGACCAGTGCCTGACTCAGAAGGTTCTCCTCCCCGATGGATGCGGTTTCGGCTTCTCAGGCACCCGGGTCGGCACGCTGGATCCGAACACCATCCACTGGTCCTTGTCTGACAACACGGGTGACATCACCACCATCCAGCCCACCTTGGACGGATCCAGCCTGACCGTCGCCGTGGCCTCGATCACCATCCAGGTGAGGTTCTACGCGGTTTCCACCGACAAGGTCACCCTCTACCAAGACACGGCCTCCATCTCTGCCGTACGAGCAGACTTCTCCAATCCCGATCAAATCGCTGTCACCTTTGGATAGACGATTTTGGCTCGGTCTTGACACGCTCTAAAGTAAATGTCCAGCATTAACGAAAGGAACTGACCATGGCCAGTAGTTCCCAGGTACGCCGGTCACGTCGTGACGCCCTCCAGGCTCAACGCGTGGCCGATGCCCACAAAGAACGCCGCAATCGACTCCTCTTCGTTTCCGCAGGTGTGGTGGTCCTGGCGCTGGTCGTCGGGCTGGGTATCTGGGGATACATTGCGGCGACGCAGACCCAGGGCGGCACGGATGTGCCTCCCAACGCCAACTCCGCCGGCAACGGCATCACGCTGGCAGCCGTCAATCCGGACCTTCCCACCTTCGAGATGTTCTCCGACTACAACTGCTCAGCCTGCAAGTCCGCCAACCTGACGCTCAGTGCCGTGCTCGACCAAGCAGCGGCCCAGGGCAAAGCCAACGTCATCATCCACTCGCTGAGTTTTGAGGGGGCCACGTCGCGCGATGCCGCCATTGCTGCTTCCTGCGCCGACTTCCAGGGCAAATTCACCGACTTCCACAACCAGCTCTACATCAATCAGTCCTCCGACGGCTTCGACGCCACCATGCTCACGTCCACCATCCCCGATGCCATCGGCTTGACCGGGGACGCGCTGACCGCCTTCACGACCTGCGTGAACACCCAGGCGACCGGGAAATTTGTCGATGCCGAAGCCGCCTATGGGGCGAAAATGAAGGTCACGTCGACACCGACATTCCTCTTCAAAGGCGACAAGGTCAATTCCCAGCTGTTCAACTCCAACACCAACACGTACGATCCGGACCTGTTGCGTGCGATGTTGAACATGAGCTGATTCTCATCCCAGATCACGCCCATGCCTGCCCCAGAAACCAGCGATCAACTTCCCGACAACCGGTCGGATCGGGAATTGCTGTCCCTGGCGCGGAAGGGCGTTCGCTGGGCAGCCGTGGAATTGTGGCGCCGGCACAGTGCCTATGGGCTCGCCGTCGCCCACGGGCTGGCGCCGGAAGACGACTATGAGGCCATGAGCACCCGGGCGTGGACCCACATCCTCGACCCGACCAATGCCGACGAGGTTGCCGACGGTCTGCGCCCACATCTGTACCTGGTGATCCGGGCCGTGGCCTCCGTGGAGGAGGAACCGGACAAGTCCGACGGATTTCTGGCAGAGTCCTTCATGTCCTTGCCGGATGACTCCCGACAGTTGTTGTGGTACTCCCACATCGAATCGATGAACCCGACACAAATAGCAGTGTTCGTGGACGAACCGGTCCAGTCCATCCCCGGGTTGCTCCACCAAGCCCGTCAAGACCTTCGCTGGGAATGGGCGGACCGGCATGCCCTGGCCACAGCACCGGGAACATTGTGCCGGCGGGTCTGGCAGTCCAGCGCCGACGACGGCCCGACCCTGAGTTCCATTCCCGACCGGCACCGCCTGGATTTCCACCTGCGCACCTGCCGGACCTGCAAGTTCGCCCAGTCGGATCTGATCGAAGTGGCCTCCCACCTGCGCTCGTTCGTCCTGCCCCGCTACGCCGGTTCGGCGGGAGGCTCATTTCTGCTGGACTATCTGCGTACCAATGGACCGTGCGTGAGGGCGATGACGCTGCTGCCCCCACCGGTGGCCGCCCTGTTCCCTGTGGAGTCACGCGGACGCACCTCGGCGCCACAACCCTTGCCCGGTGCTGCCCCCACCGACACTCCCCGGAGCTTTCGCGACACTGGGCGGGCCAAGACCGATACCACCCCGACCTTCCCCTACAGACCACGGGCAGTCCCCGACACGTCACGGGCCTTTCCTGACACGTCACGGGCCTTTCCTGATCTGACGCGGGACTTTCCCGACGTGTCGCGAGCCTTTCCCGATCTGACGCGGGACTTCCCGGACACCTCACGGCTGTTTCCCGGCACACCACAGGACTTCCCGGACACCTCGCGGGCCTTCCCCGACACACCGCGGGACTTCCCAGACACCTCACGGGCCTTCCCTGGCACACCACGAACCGCCTCCGGCACACCACGAGCTACTCCCACGACACCACGAGTTGCTCCCGGCACGTCACGAACTGCTCAGGGCACACCACGACCTGCTCCCGGCACATCACGACCTGCGTCCGATGCTGCACAGGCTTTTCCCGACGTACCACGCGCGTTTCCCGAAACAACGCGGAAAGCCCCTGACACACCGCGGAAGCCCCCTGGCACACCGCGGGCCCGACCTTCCACACCGCGGAAGCCCGCTGAAACAACCACGGCATGCCCAGATGTCTCAAGACCCTTGTCCGCCGCCTCACGGCCCTTCCCCGAAGCTCCACGGGCGTACCCTGACACCCGTGATCAGGAGCCGGCTGCGCCGGTTGACCTGTTTGACACGGAAGCCGAGGACAAACCGAAGCCTCGCCGCCATCGTTCCCTCATCCCCGCCCTGATCGGCATCGTCATCATTGTCGCTTTGGTGGCCGGCGGCATCAGCTTGAGCCGTCTGTGGACCTCGTCGGGGTCTGGTGGGACCTCACCGACCGGTCAAGGCAGTGCGGGAGGATCCAGCGGGGATCCGAGCGGGCCGAATTCGGGAACCACTCAGATCACGGTGGTGGACACCGGGGCCTTGAACAATCTTTTCCCCATCGTGACCGGCACCACTCATCCCCAATCCACCGTCTTCGTCCAGGTCGGCGGGACGGAATTGACGGTCACGGCCGGCACCGACGGTTCGTGGACCAGTGCGGGACTGACGACAGATTTCACGTCGTTGCGAGGTCTGGTGACGGCGACGACGGATCAGGATCAGGCGCCGGCGGTCGCAGTCTATGAGATCTCCGAACCTCCGGCGGTCACTGTCTCCGTCCTTGGCACCCGCGCTTTCTTCACCGTCACCGGGTTGCCCACGGCCGGTGTCGACATCATGGTCGACGGAACGGTGGGCGGAAGTGTCACCCTCGACGCCTCGGGCAGTTCGACCCAGGACCTCGATCTGGCGTCCGGCACCCACTTCGTCCAAGTACGGTACGCCGAGCACGATCACGTCGGGCCCAGCACGTCGGCGATCACGATCGCAATTCCGTAACGTTCCTAGAAGGGACATTCGTCGAACCGGTGGTGGCCACTCGATAGGATAGACACCATGGCTGATGAGACTCGAGAATCCTTTGCGCCCGACCGACCCCAATTGGAGGGGTTGGAAGCCAAGTGGTCAGCGGTCTGGGCTGCAGAAGGGACGTACTCCTTCCACCGCCCGCAGTCGCGCGACAAGGTTTTTTCGATCGACACCCCGCCGCCGACGGTGTCCGGCTCCCTGCACGTGGGCCATGTCTTCTCCTACACCCACACCGACGTCATCGCCCGCTACAAGAGGATG
>WRFP01000079.1 GCA_009778725.1 Propionibacteriaceae bacterium | reverse complement strand
TCCCCTTTCGGGCAATGACCGCTACAGTATGCGTACGACAGCCCATCGCTGCAAGGAGGTTTGTGAGGTGCCAAGAGAAAAGGTACAGACCATGGTGGTGACATTGCCCGTCGCCGAGGGGGAGGAACCGTGGACAAGTGAGGAATTGGCCGAGATCAGAAGTCAGTTACACGAAGACGTGGCGACTTTCGAACAGAAATATCTGAGTGCTCAGGCCGGGTTGACGGAATTGCTGACCGAGGGAAGCGACGTGGCGGGCCGGGACCCCGCCGATGTCGGCTCCTCCAACTTCGAACGGGACCAAGAGATGTCTCTGGTCGCCAATGCTCGTGAAAGATTCGAACAAAGCGAGTTGGCGCTGAAACTGTTCGACGAAGGCAGTTACGGCATTTGCGAGTCATGTGGGAAGCCCATCGGGAAGGCGCGACTACAAGCTTTTCCCCGGGCGACGATGTGCGTGGCGTGCAAGCAACGCCTGGAACGGCGTCCATGACAGCTCATGGTTGGGGCAAGAAGCCACTAACCTGGATCCTTTCACTGGTTTTCGTCGGTGTCGTCGTGGACCAGATCACCAAGGCTATGGCTTTGGCCCGGCTCGTGCCCGGTGAACCAGTCTCGGTCATCTCGGATTACTTCCAACTCGACCTGTTACGCAATCCTGGGGCAGCCTTCAGCACCGGAACCGGCTTGACGGTTGTCTTCTCGTGCTTGGCTCTGGTCGTTCTGGTCGGCGCCAGCGTGTGGGTCATCCCCCGGGTACGCTGCGTGCCCTGGGCGATCGCGGTGGGCCTCGGCATGGCCGGTGTCGCCGGGAATTTCATCGACCGCATGGTGCGCCCCCCAGGGCCCTTCCGGGGCTATGTCGTCGACTTCTTCTCGGTCAAGTACTTCGCCGTGTTCAACGTGGCCGATATCTTGTTGACAACCGCGGCGCTGTTGATTCTGCTCTTCGTCCTTGTTTTCAAGCTCGACATCACCGGCCAGCATCTGAGTGCGAAGACGGATTCCGCGGGTGAATGAGCATGCCTGTTGCCATTGTTCCTGAAGGGCTGTCCGATCACAGGGCCGATGCCGGGGCCGCTCGGATGTTCGGCGTCTCCCGCTCCCGTGTCGAACAGGCCGCCGAGCACCAGGGTCTGCTGATCGACGGGGTGCCCGTGTCCAAGTCGGAGCGCCTGCGGCCGGGGTCGTTGCTGGAGCTACGGATCGAGGAGCCCAGGGCAGTCCAGGTACGGCCCATGCTGGTCGAGGGGATGACCATCGTCCATGACGACGCCGACATCGTGGTCATCGACAAACCGGCTGGCGTCGCGGCCCATCCGAGCCTGGGCTGGGACGGTCCGTCGGTGGTCGAACACCTGACTGCCGCCGGTTTTCCCCTGTGTTCTTCAGGTCCGCCGGAGCAAAAGGGGATCGTCTCGCGGCTGGATGTGGGCACGTCGGGCCTGATGGTGGTGGCCAAATCCGATCTGGCGTACTCGGTGTTGAAGAACGCGTTCCGGGACCGTCAGGTGCACAAGGTCTACCATGCCCTGGTCCAGGGGTACCCCGACCCAGATCAGGGGACGATCAACGCGCCGATCGGGCACTCGAAGTCCAATGAATGGAAGATGGCCATCGACCCGGCTGGTCGGGCCTCGATCACCCACTATCGCACCCTGGAGACCCTGTTCCAGGCCACGTTGCTCAGGATCGAACTGCAGACCGGGCGTACTCACCAGATCCGAGTCCATCTGTCGGCGGTCCGGCATCCGTGTGTGGGTGACCTGCTCTACGGGGCCGACCCGGTCCTGGCTGCCCGTGTGGGGCTATCCCGGCAATGGCTGCACGCGGTCGAACTGAGTTTCACCCATCCGCGCTCGGGGGAGGATGTCACATTCACCTCGAGGTACCCGGCTGATTTGGAAGCGGCGCTGGAAATTTTGCGCCGGGGATAGCTGTCTTGCCAACCTTTTTCTCCCGCTGTTGGACGGCCTTGTCGTTGGGATTCTGCTGCCAGATGCGGTAGGCCGGAATCCACCGATTGCTGGCGTCGCGTTGTAGCCATGGATCGGTGGATCCGGGGTAGGGTTGATCCGTGCGCAGAGCTAAAATCGTCGGGACTTTGGGGCCCGCTTCGTGCGAGGTGGAACGACTGGTCGCCCTGGTGGACGCGGGGATGGATGTGGCCCGGTTGAACATGAGCCACGGGGACCATGCCAGCCATGAGCAGACACTGACCAACCTTCGTACTGCCTGTGAGATCACCGGGAAACCGGTCAGCGTTTTCGTCGATTTGCAGGGACCGAAGATCCGGTTGGGGACATTCGCCAAGCCACCGGTGACCCTGGTGAAGGGCAATCGGTTCACCATCACCACCGACGAGGTCGCCGGCGACGAGGACCGGTGTTCGACCACCTACGCGGGTCTTCCCGGGGATGTCGCCGCCGGGGATTCCATCCTGATCGACGATGGCAGCATCGCGCTGCGGGTCCTCCAGGTCAGCGGGGCCGACGTGGACTGCGAGGTGGTCGTCGGCGGGCCGGTCTCGGACCGGAAAGGTATCAATCTTCCCGGTGTCGCGGTCAGTGTGCCAGCATTGTCGGACAAGGATGCAGACGACTTGAGGTGGGGCTTGGCCCACGGTGTCGACCTGGTCGCCTTGTCTTTTGTACGTTCAGCCAGTGACATCGAACCGGTGCACGCGGTCATGGACGAGGTCGGCATTCGTGTCCCGGTGATCGCGAAAATCGAGAAGCCACAGGCCTTGGACGACCTGGACGCGGTGGTCGAGGCCTTCGACGCGTTCATGGTCGCGCGTGGTGACCTCGGGGTGGAGTTGCCCTTCGAGGATGTGCCCCTGGCGCAGAAGAGGATCATCCATGCGGCCCGTACCTCGGCCAAGCCGGTCATAGTGGCCACACAGATGCTGGAGTCGATGATCGCAGCCCCGCGACCCACCCGGGCGGAAGCCTCCGATGTGGCGAACGCCGTTCTGGACGGGGCCGACGCCGTGATGCTTTCGGGGGAGACCTCGGTCGGGGCCTATCCGGTGGAAGCGGTGTCAGCGATGGCCCGGATCATCCTGGCGATCGAGGAACACGGGCTGCAGGAAATCGACAAGATCACCTGGGCTCCACAGACGTCGTCTGGCGTTGTCACCTGGGGTGCGGCGATGATCGCCCAACAACTTGACGCCCGGTATGTCGTCGCTTTCTCCTTGAAGGGCGACACGGCTCGGCGGTTGGCCAGGTTGCGTACCCAGATCCCGATCCTGTGCTTCACACCGTCCCAGAAGACCAAACGCGAATTAGGTATTGTGTGGGGATTGCGGGTCTTCGTCAGCCAGGCCCACGAGGCCCACACCATGATCGCGGAGATGGATGAGGTCTTGACCGGACAGGGCATGGTCAAGGTCGGCGACAAGGTTGTGGTCATCTACGGGACCCCGCTGGGCGTCATCGGGAAAACTAACACTGTCTATGTTCACAAGATCGGCCGTCACAGGACGGTCGTCCAACCACAGTAGGTGCCGGCAGGAGGAATCATGCGGATCGCACAGTTGGCCAATTTCGTCGGGCCCACCTCGGGAGGTCTGAGGCGGGCGGTCGACAAGCTCGGACGCGGGTACATCGAAGCCGGGCACGAAAGGCTCCTGATCATTCCCGGACCCGCGGACTCGGTGACCAACGGTGAGGCCGGGACCATCGTCACCATCGCGTCCCCGGCCCTCAGTTCCGGTTATCGCATGGTGATCGACACCCACAAGGTACGCCAGGTCCTCAACCGTTTCGAGCCCACCACGATCGAAGTCTCCGACAAATGGACGATGTCGGCTGCCGGAGCGTGGGCGAAGAAACACGGCGTGGGGTCGATCCTGTTGTCCCATGAGCGCCTGGACGACATGGCGAGTATGTTCCTCCAGTTCGAAATCTCCGGACAGATCCACCTGCTGAACCGCTGGTTGGCCAACCTCTATGACCGCGTCATCGTGACCACTCGCTACAGTGCCGGGGAATGGATGAACACCCGTGCCAATCTGATGGTCCAAACCCTGGGAGTCGACCTGGACGAATTCACTCCCGGTCAGGACGCGCACGAGCCCTCGCAGACCTTGCGGCTGATCTATGCCGGGCGTCTGTCGAGGGAGAAGAGCCCGCATCTGGCTGTCGCCACGGCGGTGGAACTGGACCGGCGCGGAGTGGACATGCATCTCAACGTGTACGGAACCGGCCCCCACATCGAGGAACTGAGGTACCTGGCCGGTGACGCCCCGGTCTTCTTCCATGGCTACCTGGATTCTCGTGCCGAACTGGCCGAAGCCTATCGCGCGTCCGACGTTTCTTTGTCGGTCTGCCCGGCTGAGACCTTCGGGCTGGCCGTCCTGGAAGCCCTGGCCTGCGGGACTCCGGTCGTCACTGCCGACCGCGGAGGGGCGAAGGAACTGGTCGACAGCTCGTGTGCGGAGTGGGCCAGTCCCGATCCGGTCTTCCTGGCTGATGCCGTCTTGCGGATGGCCGAGCGCGTGCGCCACGACGGATCAGCCCTGCGCCTGGCCGCGCGAGCCTGTGCCGAACGATATCCGTGGGATGTGGCTGTGGCCGGAATGCTCGCCGTCCACGAGGACGTCTGCCAACAAACAGTACGACCTGCCGGGTGACCGCGGTGTAGCGGTGACACTGTGTCAGGTGTTGGGCATCGTCCCTGAGAGGTAATCGGTGTACGCGGGCAGGTCGAGCAGACCGGATCCGGACACGCCGATCAGAATGACAGGCTTATCTCCGGCAGGAGTGGCTCTGATCTGGCGCACGGCGCCGGCGATGGCGTGATTGGATTCCGACGCGGGAATGATGCCCTCGGCGCGGGCGAACATGACTCCCGCTTCGAAGGCCTCGCGCTGGCCGATGGCGATGGCGCCGATCAGGCCCTCGTGATAGCAGTGGGATACCAGCGGGGCCATGCCGTGGTAGCGCAGCCCACCGGCGTGGACGGCGGCGGGGACGAAATCGTGGCCCAGGGTGTACATCTTCAACTGCGGGGTCATCCCGGCGGTGTCGCCGAAATCGTACCGGAATTCGCCTTCGGTCAGCGACGGGCAGGCTGAGGGTTCGCAGGCGACGATCTGGACCTCCTGGCGGCCTTCGAGGTTCTCGCGGATGAACGGGAAGGAGATGCCCGCGAGGTTGGAACCCCCGCCGGCGCAGGCGAAGAGGTAGTCGAGCCCCGGTTCGTCGCACAGCGCGAGTTGTTTGACCGCTTCTTGCCCGATGACCGTCTGGTGCATCAGCACATGGTTGAGCACCGATCCGAGACAGTACGCCGCCTGTGGGTCCCCGGCGGCCGCTTCGACGGCCTCCGAGATGGCCAT
Source organism: Propionibacteriaceae bacterium (assembly GCA_009778725.1). Lineage (GTDB taxonomy): Bacteria > Actinomycetota > Actinomycetes > Propionibacteriales > Propionibacteriaceae > WQYJ01. Next base: position 4,489 of record WRFP01000079.1, on the reverse strand, counting down.
GCCGAGCGATCCGGTCGTGTCGGGGAACTGCTCGCGCAAGGTCCGCCCGGCCTGGGTCAGTTCCGAGGGCGACGCCACCACGGTGCCACCGAAAACAGACATTTCGGCTGCGCGGTAGGGCTTGGACTCGTACGAGGCCCGCACCTGCCAGATGTCGCAACTCAGCCCGAATGCTTCAGCCGCGAAGGCCAGGGCAGCGCCCCATTGGCCGGCACCGGTCTCCGTTGTCAGCCGGGTGTTTCCGGCGAGCATGTTGTAGTAGGCCTGGGGCACAGAGGAATTGGTCTTGTGCGAACCGACGGGGGAGACGCCCTCGTACTTGTAATAAATATGGGCTGTTGTGTCGAGGGCCTTCTCGAGGCGGCGGGCCCGGTAGAGGGGGGAGGGACGCCAGAGCCGGTAGATTTCTCTGACCGGGTCAGGAATGTCGATCCAGCGTTCGGCGGACATCTCCTGTTCGATGATCTGGGGCGGGAACAGGGCCGCCAGGTCGTCAGGCTCCAAGGGTTCGCCGGTGGCAGGATGCAGCGGCGGCGCCGGGGGTGTGGGCAGGTCGGCCACGATGTTGTACCACTGGGTCGGGACCTCGTCGTCGCGGAGGATGACTCGGTAGTGTTCGTCGGGCATGCGTGCCCCTCCTTTTTGACAAAGAATGTGTTGTGTCCATGGATTGTACGGATGTGGCAGGATCCCGCGTTGTGAAGTCGAAGTGCCGTGGTAAAAATCCATGTGGCACACAGCTTACTTCAGTACGCAACATATCGTTGAAATCCTCCCGCCCGTTGGACGTGCCCCGGCACATCAAGCGCCGGGGCACGGTTGGGTTGGTTGGATTCAGGTTCAGCTCGAATCCACCGATTACTGGCGTCGCGAGCGACACTGTGGGGGTGCGATGGGTCGGCGGGTGGCGTGAGGGCAGACTGGACGTGAAGTGGAGCGACGCCCGACGAGCCAGCGTGCCTTCACAGGGTCGCGCAGCAGCGATGGATCGGTGGATTCGGGCTCAGCTCAGATCATGGCCGAGGAGTGCTTGTGAGCCTTCTCGTAGCGGGCGGACACGTCAGTCCAGTTGACCAGATTCCACCAGGCGGTGACGAAGTCGGCCTTCACGTTGCGGTACTGCAGATAGAAGGCGTGCTCCCACATGTCGAGCAGCAGCAGCGGGATCTGTGCGACAGGCAGGTTGCCCTGGTGGTCGTACAACTGATAGATGCTCAGGCGTGATCCGAGCGCATCCCAGGCCAGAACGGACCAACCGGAACCCTGGATCGACATGGCGACCTCGGTGAACTGCTTTTTGAAGGTGGCGAAGTCGATGAAGTTTTCCCCGATGGCTTCGGCCAATTCTCCGGTGGGCTCGCCGCCGCCGTCGGGCGACATGTTCTTCCAGAACAATGAGTGGTTCAGGTGCCCGCCAAGATGGAAGGCGAGGTCCTTCTCCAGCTTGGGCAGGGCTGCGAAGTTGCCGGTCGAGCGCGCCTCAGCCAGTTTCTCCTGCGCTGTGTTGGCGCCGGTGACGTACGCCTGGTGGTGCTTCGAATGATGCAACTCCATGATTTCGGGAGAAATGTGGGGGGCCAGTGCTGAGTAGTCGTAGGCAAGATCGGGAAGTGTGTACATTGAGGGTTCCTCTTTCACAAGTATGTTTGTCTCAAATCGTAATTATTGCCGTGGTGTGGGGCCGTTCCGCCGATGACGGGCGTTCCCAGTTTGACCAGGTGGGTGTTCACCTGCGGCGATGGCGAATGCCCAAGAGAGAGCATTGGTCAACGTCATCGATGCAGTCAGTGTACCCACCCGGTGTTTGCCGGTAGGCCACACTCTTAGGGCCACACCTTGGCAGCCCGTTCGCCATGATGAACATGGCGAGACCTCCTCAGGCTATCATCTATCGGGTTGGTTGGCATGAAGATGCGGTACGAGTGACGCTGAGTACGCGAAACCCCTTGGCAGAGCCCAGCCGGGTCACCGCCCAACCCCGGGCCTGGAGCCAGGAGTGGAGGGAATCCGCGCCGAGGTTTTTGGAAACAACCAGATGTGCCCGCCCGGTCGGTGTCAGCCGGGGCAGCCAGGTGTCCAGCAACTCATGCAGTGCTTGTTTCCCGATCCGGATGGGTGGATTGGACCAGATTTCGTCGTACGCGGTGTCGTCAGGCACATCCTGGGGCTTGAGGGCGCGGACCCGGTCGTCGATTCTCAGACGTACGGCATTGTCAGCAGTCAGGTCGAGGGCACGCTGGTTGACGTCGACTGCGTCGACCAGGGCGTGAGGGCACTCAACGGCCAGCGCCGCGGCGATGGCCCCGAACCCACAACCCAGATCCAGGAATCGGGCTGGCCGGTCCTCGGGAGGGTCGCTCAGCCGGAACAAGACTCCAGTCCCCGGGTCGAGCCGTGTGGCAGAGAAGACGCCGTCTGCGCTTGCCAAGACATAGTCTCGCCCCCAGATGGTGGTACGAACCTCACGGCGATCTGGTGTGCCGTCCGGAGTGACGAAGTAGTGGCTCATCGCTCGGCTCCCGAGGCGTGGGGGTTAGTGACCATGGGTGGGGATGACATGGGTCCGGATGAGCTTGGTGACTCCGGATCGCAGGTGAGGGGAGGCGGTTCCAGTCCAGACGCGGCTGGGACTGGTACTGGCGTAGAGGCGGATGGGGATGGTTCATGTTCGTGACCCGTCGCAGGAAGGTCCAGCCGGGTGGCCCGGGCCAGGGACGCCTGGCGGGCCAAGTCCTGGTCGGGAGGATAGGACACCTCTTCCAGGGTCAGACCATGGGCAGGCATGACAGCGATGTCATTGACGCGGCTGCGGGCTTCCAACAAGGACGTGATCCATGTCATGTCCCGCTGTCCGCGTCCGACGCTGACCAACGCACCGACCAGGGACCGTACCATCGAATGGCAGAAAGCGTCGGCGGCAGCGGTGATCTCGATCAGGCCGCTGGGCTGGCGCACCGGTTCGAGACGGGTGAGGCTACGGATGGTCGTGCCGTGGTCTTTCGGACGGCAAAAGGCGGCGAAATCATGCAGACCCAGCAACAAACTGGCGCAGGAAGACATGGCATCGACATCCAGCCGATGGGCGCAAGCGACGATGAATCCCCTGGTCAACGGGTCCACACTGTCTGGCCGGTCCCACAATCGGTACACGTAGCGCCGACTGATTGCCGAGAACCGGGCATCGAAATTCTCCGACACCTGGCGAACCGTGCGCAGGACAATGTCTGCTGGCAGTGCCCTGGGCAGCCAGTCCCGCAGGGCTTGGTCAGCCGGTACGGTGTCGCGATGGGGACGACTGATCTGGTCGGGAAGATCGACATGGACAACCTGGCCGCGCGCGTGCACGCCGGCGTCTGTCCGCCCGGCACACACCACATCCGGTGTCTCCTCCAGCCGTAGGACTTGGGCGATGCCCGCCTCCAGCGTCGACTGCACAGTTCTGAGCCCAGGTTGGCGAGCCCACCCGGAGAACCCCGTCCCGTCATAAGCCACGTCGATCCGTACCCTCACGACAACTCCTTTCGGGCATAGGCGAAGTCGTGGATGGCACGTCCAGCGGTCAGAGCGCGTGATTCGAATTTCGTGATCGGGCGAGTCGTGAAGCGTGCCGTACTGCTCAACTGAAAACGCGTGTCGGAGTCGAGGACGGCTGACATGGATTCGGCATAGGAGTCCCAATCGGTTGCCAAGCGCAGAACTCCTCCCAGAATCAGCTTGTCAGCGGCGAGATCCACGAAGGGTTGGCGGACCAGGCGGCGCTTGTGATGGCGTTTCTTCTGCCAGGGGTCGGGAAAGAAGACCCAGATTTCTTCGACGGTGTGGGTGCCGATCAGGTGGGTCAATCCGCTGACCGCATCGGCGACCACCAGCCGTACGTTCTCCAGTCCGGCCGCCGCCAGCTTGCCGAGGGTGGAGGCGATCGACGCGTCGAAGACCTCGAAACCGAGGAAGTTGATCTCCGGATGGAGTCCGGCGGCATGAGCCAGGGTTTCGCCATGCCCGGAGCCGATCTCGATGATCAGCGGGGCCTTACGGCCGAATACCTGGGGCAGGTCGAGGACCGGTTGCGGCGCGACCATGGTGGCAAGGTCCCCTTGTGCGACGTCGACGATCCAGCGGGGCCCGTACGTCTGCATCCACGTGCGCTGCGACGCGGTCATGCGAGAGCCGCGTCTGACGTAACTGACCACAGACCGACGAGAGTGGTCGAGGATAATGCCGGATGCACCGATTGCTGGTGTCGCGCAGGAGCCATGAATCGGTGGATTCGGGATAATGTCCACACCGGGAATCTTTCCACATCTGCCCGGGGTCCGTCTGCCAGACATCGTACTGTGTCATTTTTCATGCTTGTCGTGGCCGGATCCATCCCTGTTCGAGGGGTGAATCGACCCGGTAGGCTGGGGGAGTGGATCACACCTACATCTTCCTGTCTACCCTTGTCACCTTGTTTGTGATTCTCGACCCACCAGGATTATTGCCAGTGTTT